>DASXWI010000515.1:0-5086 GCA_036503755.1 Saprospiraceae bacterium
TGGTTATGTAAACTGGTGTGAAGCATTAGGTACTGTACTTGCTAATGATGAGGTCAAGGATGGCTTGAGTGAACGTGGTGGATTTCCTGTAGTACAACGTGAGATGATGCAATGGTCACTACGTGTCACCGCTTATGCGGAAAGACTGCTTAGTGGAATGAACACCATCCAGTGGAGTGAAAGTCTGAAAACTATACAACGCAACTGGATCGGAAGATCTGAAGGAGCTTATATTGATTTTAATGTAGCTGGTCAGTATCCAGTTTCTATTAAAGTTTTCACAACAAGACCTGACACTATCTTTGGTAGCACTTTCCTCGTTCTTGCCAAAGATCATGATCTCGTTGCGCAATTAACATCGGCTGATCAGGTTTCAGCGGTCACTCAATTTGCAGCACAAGTTGCGCCTTCGAAGACAATAGGTCAGAAAACAACCGAAGGCGTTTGGACAGGCTCATACGCTACACACCCAATCACTGGAGACAAGATTCCAATCTGGATCGCAGATTATGTGTTGAAAGATTATGGTACTGGAGCCATCATGGCTGTGCCTGGAGATGATGAGCGTGATCTTGCTTTTGCCAAAGCGCATCAATTACCTGTTGTTGAAATTATTAACAGGTCAGGATTATCACAAGCAGCCATTGAAGACAAGCAAGGAGTGATGATCAATTCATCCTTCCTGGATGGAATGCAGGTTGAAGCTGCTATTAAATACATCCTGGATTACCTTGAACACAATAAGCTTGGTTTACGACAAGTCGTGTACAAACTTCGTGATGCCAATTTCAGTCGTCAACGATATTGGGGAGAACCCTTCCCGATTTATTATGATAAGAATGGATTGGTGCATGAAATGAAAGAATCTGAACTACCGCACGAGCTGCCGGAGCTTGACGATTTCAAACCATCACCTGATGGTCGATCTCCATTAGCAAGGTTGGATCATTGGGCAAGTCCATCAGACGGGATTTCAAGAGAAACGGATACCATGCCTGGGTATGCAGGTTCTTCGTGGTATTTTCTGAGGTATATGGATCCAAACAATCAAAATGCATTTGCTTCAAAAGATGCATTGAAGTATTGGCAGGATGTGGATTTATATGTTGGAGGTGTAGAACATGCGGTGGGACACTTGATGTATGCACGTTTCTGGCACAAATTCTTATACGATCTGGGATATGTTCCTACGGAAGAACCGTTTAAGAAGTTAGTCAACCAGGGAATGATCCAGGGCATTGTAGAAAGTCTGCTGTTATTAAAAGACCGAAAGGAGGGTAAAGCTCACTTCATCAGCTCCGAATTAGCTGCTGCACGGGAAATTCCAAAGGAAGCATTATCTGCTATTCCGGTTCACATCAGCATGGTGAAAGATTATGGACATCCTGATTCACACTTGGTGGCAGAAGGCCTGGATGCATTTATTAAATGGCGCCCGGAATATACGGAAGCTGTTTTTGAATGTTTTGATGGTTTTTATCAGGCTCCTGATTTTGGTAAAGCTGTTTTTTATACACAATCCGAAGTCGGCAAGATGTCCAAGCGTTACCACAATGTGGTCAATCCTGATGATGTCATTGAAAAATATGGTGCGGATTGCTTCAGGATGTACGAAATGTTCCTTGGACCAATTGAGCAATCAAAACCTTGGGATACCATGGGCATTGAAGGGATTAGTAAATTTCTTAGAAAGCTATGGTCCTTGTTTTATAATGATCAGGATGTATGGGTGGTTAGTGCCAATCCACCAAAAGAAAATTCTTTACGTATTCTCCATGCTACAATTAAAAAGACCGGAGAAGATATCGAACGCTTTTCTTTCAATACAGCCATTAGTCAATTCATGATTTGTGTGAATGAATTGAGAAAAACGGATGAACGTTCTGCAGAAGTCCTTAAGCCGCTTGTTCAGTTGCTTTCCCCTTTTGCACCTTTCATTACAGAAGAATTATGGCAACAATTAGGTGAGCCTCAATCGGTACATACTTCTACCTTTCCCACTTTTGATGAAAAATGGCTTATCAATTCGAGCATTACCTACCCGGTATGTATAAATGGTAAAAAGCGTAGTGAAATCACCCTTCCTGTCGGGACACCGAACAAGGAAATCGAGACAAGTGCAAAGGAGCTACCGGAAATTATTAAATGGCTCGAAGGCCAGACAATCAAAAAGGTAATCATCGTTCCAGAAAAGATGGTCAACATTGTTCTCTGATCAGTCAATGATCTTGAAGGTTGTCCTACGGTTTTTTTGATGTTGCTCTTCTGAGCATTGTTCACAATCGCATTTAACCTCAGGAACGGATTCTCCGAAGCCCTGGGCGACAAGGCGTCTTTCTGGTATACCGAGTGACATCAGGTAATCAATTGCTGCCTGGGCCCTTTTCTGGGACAATTCAAGATTATATTCCTCTGTCCCTCGGCAGTCAGTATGTGAAGCAAGCTGAATGCGTATGGCAGGGTTGGTTTTAAGGATCTTTGCCAGGTCATTGAGGGATGGCTTTGCATCATCGCGAATGGCCCATTGATCATAATCATAGAAGATATTTTCCAGGACAATTTCCTTATCAAAGAAGATCGGGTCAAGTTCCAATATCTGCGTGATTGTTTTAATCGGTTTCTTCGGATCTCTTTCTACTTCTGCAGTATTTAGTTCAAAAGATTCGGCAAGATGATCCCTGTATCTTGCTGTAAATACATACTTCTTATTCCAATCAAGTTTGAGCAACAATTGTCCCAGTTCATCCGTAACCATACGTTGATCAGCTAGTCCTTCTGAAATAATGATTGGTCCGTTAGGTAGTGCCTTTTTCCCAATACGCCTGCTATTTGGATCATCCTTGATCTCAAATTCAGGTTCCATGACTCTAATGGACAGGAAAAGTTGATAATCGATATTGTCTTCCGTTAAGGAGTCTGGTTTTGGAACATCCACTACATCACTCCCCGGGATTGCTCCTTTCAATGCAAAAGAATAAATATCATCATGCCTGGAGGTTCCACCTCGTGATGAAGTAAAGAATCCTTCCCTGATTACATTTTCCTTGGGCATTGCGAAAGTATCCACTACGTATCCGAAATCATCCCCACCACTGTTGATCGGAGCACGAAGATTGATGGGTGGAACCCATTCATTGTTGGCATCCAGGTAAGTTTTAAAAATATCAAGGCCGCCTAAACCTGCAAGGCGGTTAGATGAGAAGAACAATGTATCCTTATAAATAGTAGGATATTGTTCTTCACCCATAGAATTGATCCGAGAACCGAGGTTGATCGGAGCTGACCAGGAATTGTCTTGAGCTAACTGGCTAAAGTATAGATCATGCCCGCCTTGCCCTTCTTCCGCATCTGAAGAAAAGAATAAAGTCGTACCGTTAGCTGCAAATGCAGGATGTCCATAATTTACTTTTTCCATGACAAAAGGAAGAGGTTCCGGCTCAGTCCATGAACCACTACGTTGGTAACTGATCATGAGTTTGCACCAGGCATCATAATCCTGATCTACATAACATCTTGTAAAAACCAAGGTATTTCCATCCGGGCTAAACGATGCAGTACCCTCATTTTCTTCTGAGTTGATGACCTGATCGAAAGGGTTTACTTCTTCAGAATAGATATTGCCGACATAGAGATCAGAAAACGCCCTGCCAGTCCACAGATATCGCTCTGAACTTTCATCTGAATCTCGATCACTTGTGAATAGGATTTTTCCGGGAGCAATTGGCAGTGGAGAATAATCTGATGAAGGAGTATTGAATACTACAGGTGATATTTCGTAGGCGGCAATTTTATTCTTCTTCCATTCCATAGCCTGGTGGCAAAGTGTTATGTTGGAACGATAAGAAGCATTACCAGGAGAAGATTTCAATAGTGTTTCATAGGCAGCGATTGCTTCAGGATACTTCTCCTGTTGTTTGAGTGCATCGGCATATCGTTCCAGCGCTTCTGGTCCATAACCTTCTGTATTGGCTTTATAATACCATTCAGAGGCAGAGGCGGGGTCGTTGAGATTAGTAAAGGATTCACCTGCATAATAAGCCAGAATGGCTCTATCCTCTTTTGACTGGCTGGCTGCATACTCTTCTTCAAAAAGTTGGGTGGCCACGGAAAATTGTTTTACCTCGTAGGCTTGCATACCTGTCCTGACTTTGCGTGTGAAGGTACATCCTACCCCTACCGCAAAAACGATAATGATCAATAACGCCTGATTTCGCATCTTCCCTATAACGCTGTGAAGCTTTGTACTGTTGCAAAATAGCATTTCCGGGTAATTCCTGAAATTTTCCAATAGTTCTGCAAAGAAAAAGGGGAGAACCGTTTTGAACGATCCTCCCCTTCATATCAATAGGGATGAAAAATTATTTAATGTCGGCTGTACGCTTAAAACTGTGTGTTGTAGCCGATTTTGGTTTAATCTCGCCAGACAAGTCAGCCAGGATCGGAGCCGCAATGAAGAGCGTGCTGTACGTACCTGAAATCAGACCCACCACAAGTGCGAAAGCAAATCCCTTAATACTTGCTCCACCAAAGAATAGTAAGGCCAGTACCACCAACAATACTGTCAGCGATGTAATCAAGGTCCTACTCATGGTTGTATTGAGTGACATATTAAGAATCTCGTGTTTGGTTTTTCCTGTGTACAAGCCAAAGTTTTCACGGATACGGTCAAAAATAACCACCGTGTCATTAATGGAATACCCAATTACAGTCAGAATAGCCGCAATGAAAGTCTGATCTATCTCCATCGAAAAAGGAAGTATACCCCTCAGCAGAGAGAAAACAGACAATACAACCAAGGCATCATGGAATACAGCGAGTACTGCACCAAATGAATATTGCCATTTGTTGAATCGCACCAGGATGTAAATAAAGATCAGGAGCATAGCTACAATACCGGCGTAGAATGAACTCTTCTTGATGTCATCAGCAATCGTAGGACCAACTTTAGCAGAACTGGTCACGTGTGTACCGGAGTAATCCGTGATCATAAAATTTTCATAGGCCACGTCCTCTGAAATCGTTGATTTCACTCCCTCAAACAACTTGGCACTTACACGAGCTTGTGCATCCGGAGCGTTGTCATCAA
>DASXWI010000516.1:0-13343 GCA_036503755.1 Saprospiraceae bacterium
ACAGCAAATTTTTAAACTGTAAATAAATTACAGTCAATTCGTCATGGACAGAATAAAATTCCTTCAATCCCTCGCTATAATCCCTATAGCCGGAGCTGCCATCAACCTGAAGCATTTGCATAGGTTAACTGATCCGATGGAAAGCACAGATAAGATGCCTGTACTTTTCCTGGGTCATGGCAGTCCCATGAATGCCATTGAGGAAACCGAATTTTCCAAAGGCTGGAGGACCGTAGGCCAATCCATTCCAAGACCTAAAGCCATCATTTGTGTATCCGCTCATTGGGAAACGAAAGGAACATTTGTTACGGCAATGGCAAAACCAAAAACCATCCATGATTTTGGTGGTTTTCCCCAGGAATTATTTGATGTCCAGTATCCAGCCCCCGGAAGTCCTTCCACAGCAGCAGAAACAAAGAGTACCATTACAAGCACTGAGGTAGGTCTGGATCAACAATGGGGTCTCGACCACGGTTGCTGGAGTGTTGTAAAACATCTTTATCCAAAAGCAGATATCCCCGTCATTCAGTTGAGCCTGGATTATACAAAAGGACCTGAATATCATTTTGCATTAGCAAAAGAACTTTCTGCACTGCGCCGCAAAGGGATCTTGATTGTGGGGAGTGGTAACATGGTTCACAACCTTGGTATCCTGGATTGGCAACACCAGAATACTGGTTTCGACTGGGCCATCGAAGCTAACACGCTCATGAAAAATCTCATCACGAAAGGCGACTTCAATTCTCTTGTCAACTATAAAACATTAGGCAAGTCTGTGCAACTTTCTGTGCCTACACCTGAGCATTATCTTCCATTACTCTACACGCTTGGTCTGAAAGATGACAAGGATACTATTTCCTTGTTCAATGACAAGACGATCATGGGATCGATTTCGATGACGTCTTTGATGATTGCGTAGGGCATAGGCCCTCTGCCCTATGCCTTCCGCCCCATAAATATGGTATTGCATTACAAATGAAATTTGCCTAATTTCAGAATTCATTTGAAATTAAACTGCAATGAAACCTATCCTGTTTTTCGCTCTCCCACTCCTTTTATTTACCTCATGCAAGCAAAAAGATATCGCTGAGACCTCGCAGAGCATTTACCTCACACCAGAGGTGATGTGCGGAACGGTCCAGTTTACGGACGGATGCGGAGAAAAGACAGATACCCTGATCCGGTTTGGTATTGCTCTGCTCCATCATATGACCTATGAAGATGCAGGCTACACTTTTGACCAGGTGATCAAGAAAGATTCCGATTGTTTCTGGGGATACTGGGGTAAAGCGATGGCCTACATCCATCCATTATGGCCAGATGTACTGACTGAAGACGAAATGGAATCAGGTTATGTGCTCTCGCAAAAAGCAATGGCACTCGCCAAAAATGAAAAAGAAAAACTCTATGGAACCGCACTGGCGTCCTTTTATCAAAAAGGTGAAAAAACCAAAGGTGAAAGGTTGATTGCATTTCAGCAAGGATGGTCCAAAGCAACTGAACAATTACCTGACGATCCGGAAGCGGCTTTGTTTAATGGATTATTCCGACTCGGCACAGTTTCACCAGCAGATAAGAGTTTCACTGTGCAACGCGAAGTAGGTGCAATGGCTGAAAGATATATGGCTCAATATCCTGATCACCCGGGAGCTTTTCATTATGCAATCCATGCATACGATGTTCCTCCTTTGGCGACAAAAGCCTTAGCTGTTGCTCGCAGTTATGGAAAAATCGCACCTGAAATTCCGCATGCTTTACATATGCCATCCCATATTTTCACTCGACTTGGTTATTGGCAGGAATCGATTGACTGGAACTCAAGGTCTGCCACCGCGGCTGCTAAACTTCCTTACAAAGGTGAAGTGTCACCACATTATTTCCATGCTTTAGATTATGAAGTCTATGCGATGCTACAGCAAGGTAATGATGAAGGGGCCAGGCAAATTGCCAGGAACTTGGATACGATCAAAGCACCTATTAATGTAGCAGCTGCAGCAGCCTATGCTTTAGCTGCAATCCCTGGCCGGCTTCCACTCGAAAATCATCAATGGGCCGAAGCAGCTGCTGTACCTCTTCCGGATACAGCACAATTTAACTGGAAGAAATTCCCACAGTGGGAAGGACTTATTCATTATGCCCGCGGACTTGGAGGTGCAAAGAGTGGCAAGAAAGAAATAGCCCAAGCATCTTTAGATCGGTTGGCTGCATTACAAACCCAGCTTGGAAATACCCCTCAAACGAAATACTGGTTTGATCAAATGGAAGCCCAAAAAACCTCCATCATGGCCTGGATGAATTATGCTGAAGGAAAGAAGGATGAAGCATTAGCTTTTATGCAAATAGCCGCGGACCTGGAAGATGCCACCGTTAAAAATCCGGTTTCTCCCGGCGAGCTTCTTCCGGCACGCGAATTACTTGGCGACATGCTTATGGAAATGAATCGTCCTGCAGATGCCCTCGTAGCATATGAAACAAGTCTCCAAACCAGACCCAACAGATTCAATTCTCTGTTTGGTGCAGGGATGGCTGCAGAAAAATCAGGTGATGAAAAGAAAGCCCACACCTATTATAGCCAATTGATTACCATTGCCGGAAACGGACCTTCCACACGCGATCAACTGGATCACGCAAGGAAAGTGACTACTCCGGGATAGTGATAGATTTTATTGAACCAGGAAAGTAAATAACAACGGATGGAAATGTACTATTTTCATCCGTTGTTATTTTATCAAAAGCTAACCCCATGATAACCTATTCCATTGTTCAAACTGAAGAAGAGCTAAAAGGTATTCTCAATCTGTTAGAAAGAAACCTGGTGACTGTACTTTCTGATGAAGAAGAAAAAAAAGAGGGTTTTCTCACTGTGGCTTACAGTTATGCTGATTTGAAAAGGATGCATGAGACCGAACCGGGTACCATTGCAAAAGAAAATAATGAGGTGGTTGCCTACCTGTTAGCCCTCGATTCCACCTACAAGGCCGACTTCCCAATTCTTAAACCTTTGTTCGATTTATTCGAAAAGATCAATTATGGGGGTAAGCTTATATCTGCATGGCATTACCTGGTTATAGGCCAGGCCTGCATTGATATAAACTATCGGGGAAAGGGTATTCTAAGAAAAATATATGATGCTTATTCAAAACAGTTGCGGGGAAAATATGATTTCGCTATTTCCGAAATCGCCACAAGGAATCTCAGGTCGATGAATGCTCATAAACGGATTGGTTTTATTCCGATCCATGAATACACTGGCCCTGATGGCGTACAATGGACCGTAGTGGTCCTGGACTGGACAAAGTGGCCGATAACATGAAAAAATCAGGAGAATGATGAATATCATTTTAATCCGTGATGCTCATCAGTTAGATTCTTAAAACCTTGTCTTATTCTTGAGCTGCCGGGGGATTTTCAAGCAGTTGGATCCCAGCTAGGTAGTCCTCCTCTCTCCCATCTTTCTCCTAAAAACTTCTGGACAAAAGTACCATGTCGCTTGAATTGAAATTCAACCACCGTAAACTTAAATACTACTGGTTATCTTTTACCAAACATGATTTTAAGGCAAGTATAACCGTATTCTTTGTTGCACTTCCTTTGTGTTTAGGGGTATCCTTAGCATCTGGTGCGCCGGTTTATTCAGGGCTATTGGCCGGAATGATCGGCGGCATTGTGATTTCCCTGATTAGCAAATCTGATCTAAGCGTGAGCGGCCCTGCCGCCGGACTTACGGCTATTTGCGCTGCAGCTATTACAGAACTGGGGGCTATAGAAATATTCTTTTTATCGGTTGCCATTGCTGGTCTTTTGCAAATGTTGATCGGCTTACTTAAACTTGGTGGCTTTACGCATTTTATTCCTTCAGCAGTCATCAAGGGTATGCTGACGGCTATCGGGATTATCCTGATCTCAAAACAAATTCCACTTCTGGTCGGCTTCGATCGTCCTGATTTCTGGACCAATGAACTTTTTAATCTCCTTACGTTCAAAAACGGGTTTAAAGATATCGGCAACCTATACCATCATTCTTCAATTGGTGCGGTAACCATCTCCATATTAACCCTTCTTATCCTTATTTGCTGGAAGAAATTCATGGCCAAAAAAGTTACAACTCTTCCCACTTCTTTTATTACGGTAGCCTCAGGGATTCTCCTGGCAATGGCCTTTAATTATCTATTCCCTTCCTATCCAATCAAAGCTTCGCAGTTTGTAAGTATTCCAAAAGATGTCATATCACAGGTCAGGTTTGCTGATTTCTCGCAACTATTCAGCGACCCCGCTATCTGGCGGAATGCACTGGTTATTTGCTTTGTGGCTTCCCTTGAAACCCTACTGAGCATATCCGCAATAGATAAATTGGATCCTTTAAATAGAATCACACCTCAAAACCGGGAAATGATTGCCCAGGGAACAGGGAACCTATTAAGTGGAATGCTAGGGGGACTGCCGATTACAGCAGTGATTGTAAGAAGTTCTGCAAATGCCGAAGCCGGAGCACGCACCAAACTATCTGCCTTTACACATGGGATTTGGATTCTGCTTGCCGTTTTGTTCGCCATCCCCTTAATAAATCTTATTCCTTATGCTGTACTGGCCGTAATCCTTCTGAGAACGGGATATAACCTGGCAAAGCCTTCCATGATTGTGAAAATATATAAACAAGGAAGAGAACAATTCTTACCATTTATCGTAACCGTCATTGCTATTCTTGCTACTGACCTGCTGATCGGGGTAGTCATCGGCGTGATCTATGCCATCTATTTCCTGATCAAACACACCCTCGAAGCAGGATATGTTCTTAAGGAAAAATATGTAGGTCACCTAAAACACTATACAATTGAATTAGCGCTCAATGTAAGTTTCCTCAATAAAAAACGCATCGCCGAGATGCTTGATCGTATTCCGGAATACGCAATTGTTGAAATCAATGGAGCCGATAGTGTTTACATTGATCGCGATATTCTCGAGATATTCCATGATTTCAAATCCAAAGCACATCGCAAACACATCGAGTTGATCATGGTTAATATTCCGGATGTGGAAACTATCGAACTTCATTAATAGCTTAGGAGATTAGAAGGTTAGAAGATTATTTGCGTATTTTAGATTAAAGAGCAAACCAAGTAATACAATACTTCATATGCTGGCGGAGAATACTCCATCCAGCGGCAAAAGCTCTCTAACCAGTTAACCATTTAACCATTTAACCAATTACCATTACCCATTTAACATTTAACAGCTCCCAATGCTCCAGAAAATCAATCTTCCTTCTCACCTGGTTGGTCTGACAGATGCAGAAGTATTGGCTTTACGAAAGGAGCATGGATTAAATCTTCAGCTACAAAAGACCAGAAGTACGTGGTGGCGGGTGTTAGTGGATATCTTGAAGGAGCCAATGCTACTCCTGTTGATTGCGATTTCCGTGATATATTTTGTACTGCAGCAATATGGAGAAGCTTATTTCATGCTTGCAGCGATCATTCTTGTTTCAGGAATTTCCTTTTACCAGGATAACAGAAGCCGTAAAGCACTTGAAGCGTTGGAAGCACTTACGACTCCATTGAGTAAAGTCATCCGGAATGGTGAACCTCAAAATATACTGACTACACAAATCGTCCCGGGTGACCTGGTTATCGCAGAGGAAGGCTCTACGATCAATGCAGATGGTTTTATCGTGCACAGTAATGATTTTTCCGTTAATGAATCGACACTCACCGGTGAAGCGCAGGCTGTCTTTAAATCCGCTAATGGTGAGAATCCAAATATATACAGCGGCACACTTGCTTCTTCAGGCCTCGCAGTTTATCAAGTTGATAAAACAGGACCCTCGACAAAAATCGGACAAATCGGAACCTCCTTGGCAGAGATCAAGGATGAACCCACTCCACTTCAGATGCAGATAGAAGCATTTGTTAAACGAATGGCTCTCGCAGGCATATTTGTGTTTTTACTGGTGTGGGGATTTCAGTTTGCAGAAAGCAAAAATCTGTTGGCCAGCTTACTAAAAGGACTAACATTAGCCATGTCAATACTTCCGGAAGAGATACCGGTAGCTTTCACCACTTTTATGGCCCTTGGATCCTGGCGATTGATGAAGAAAGGAATTATTGTCAAAAGAACAAGGACAGTTGAAACGCTAGGAAGTGCCACTGTGATTTGTGCTGACAAGACAGGTACGATTACAGAAAATAAAATGAGCCTTCAAGGTGTCTATGCACATCGAAATAGAAAAACGTATGAGGATGAGGTATCATTTGATGCCGATGCACTCGAGGTGATCGAAGTCGCCATGTGGGCAAGCGAACCTGTACCATTTGATCCAATGGAAAAAACATTGCACCATGTGTATGAAATGACTACCAAACAGGATGAGCGTAAGTCTTTCAACATGGTACATGAATATCCATTAGGAGGTATTCCTCCCATGATGACGCACATTTTTGAGAATGAAAATGGTGTTAGAATAATTGCGGCAAAAGGAGCACCTGAAGCTATCCTTGCTTTAAGTAATCTAACTATGGAGGAAATGCAACATGTCCATGATGTGATGGATGGCCTTTCACGAAAAGGTTTTAGAATGCTCGGGGTTGCCAAGGCGATGCAGGCTGAAGAACCGTTTCCGAAAGAACAGCAATCTTTTGCTTTTCAATTCAAGGGCCTGGTGATTTTCTACGATCCGCCAAAAAAGGGTATCCGTGAGGTATTTAATTCATTTTATAAAGCAGGGATCGATGTTAAGATTATTACCGGGGACAATGCTATGACAACAAAGGCTGTGGCACTCGAAGCAGGTATAAAAAATGCAGACCAGGCTATTGATGGTGAAGATCTCTTGAAACTGGATGATGCGCATTTTAAAAACGCCATTCGGGAAAAGACGCTTTTTTCGAGAATGTTTCCTGAAGCAAAACTTGCTGCTATCCATGCACTCAAAGATGATGATGAAATCGTCGCCATGGTTGGTGATGGTGTCAATGATGGCCCTGCGCTGAAGGCAGCTCACATAGGAATTGCCATGGGAGAGAAGGGAACAGAAATGGCAAAAAGCGCGGCAGCCCTAGTTCTGATGAATGATGACCTCTCAAAAATGGTGACCGCTATTGCAACTGGGCGGCGCATTTATGCTAATCTTAAAAAAGCTGTACAGTATATTATATCGATTCACATTCCAATTATCCTCACAGTCTCTCTCCCACTCTTTTTTGGTTGGGTATATCCTGACATATTCACCCCGGTGCATGTTATTTTCCTGGAATTGGTGATGGGCCCAACTTGCTCTATTGTATTTGAAAATGAGCCCATGGAAGCGAATACCATGCAACAACCTCCAAGGCGAATGACAGAAACCTTTCTCAACTGGCGTGAGCTCGGAATGAGTATAATCCAGGGCTTGGTGATTACCGCGGGAGTATTGTTTATCTATCAGTTTACCTTGCTGAAGGGTGGAACAGAGGAGCAAGTGCGTACCATGGTCTTCATCACCTTAATCCTGGCCAACATTTTTCTTACACTAGTGAATCGTTCTTTCTACTACTCGTTTATCACCACTCTTGGTTACAAGAACAATCTGTTGGCTGGAATTATTCTGATCACCCTAGTCATCACGGCTACGATGTTGTACCTGCCTGTAGTGACTACGTTTTTCCATCTTACTACTCCACATTGGAAAGACATACTTCAATGTGTCTTCATTGCTGCGCTTTCTGTCTTCTGGTTTGAAATCTATAAATGGATAAAAAGAAGAAATTCAGTTCCTTCGCCAATGCCTCTTCTTATGCCTCATGAATAATCATCACCGGCAAATCGGGATGCTGCAGAGCTTTCCTGGAAACACTTGTATGGCGAAGACTATCAAGAAAAGTCCGATGATGGGATACAAGCATAACCATACCGGCTCTGACATCCAGGGCATATTTGAACAAAGCCTCATGGATTTTTTGGTTGCCTTCATCGATAGAAAGAATATTATATCCACAGAGTAAGCTGCGGTAGAGTATCAGTTTTTCGAAAAGCTTATTCTTCAAAAGTTCAAATTGCTTCCGGTCATCTGTCACTTGTACAAAATCAAAAAATACATTGTTAATTGAACCAAAGGCCAGGATGGACTCAAGTACGCCATCCACCAACAAGCTTTCTGTAAATCCTACAACCACTTTTCCTGGAAACTTAATCTCTGCATTTGGTGGTACGACCACGACTGGTTTATGACTTTGACGGCTCACCTCGGATGAAACTGTTCCAAAAAACCGACGCATGGCATTGTCCGTAGCTTTCGTGGCCATGACCATGAGTTCAAATTTGCCATGCTCCAGTAAATCAATCAGGCTACTAACCGCTTCTCCTACTTCAAGATGAGCACTGACATGCATATTGATTTCTTTTGAAGCATGTTCATGGTTGAGCGTCTCGACGATATCTTCAAGTCGTTTATTGGCATCATGCAATAACTCAATATCCAGCGCGCCGGCTGAAATGGGATCGTACATGGTCTGGTGTACGTGAGCCAGTGTTAGACTAAATCCCATTTTTTGCGCCATCATTCTGGCATAGGCAATGGCATGCTTGGATTCTTCTGTAAAATCAACAGCGACAAGAATGGAATTGACATTTTCCGAAAGCAGATAGTGGATGACCTCGCTTACGGTTTCATCTACCTGCCCATCATGTGGATGTTGAATAACCTGATTGCCGATTTTAAAGGCCGGTACAGAAGCAAGACCTGCTTTGATAAACTGGTCAACATGATTGATCTCTTGAACCGTAAAAGCTAAATGATTCGTAGCAAGTGCCTGCTCCAGCTTTTCCTTCAAGGCGCTGGCAGTGAACCCACGTATACTATACAATTCAATATTCATTTCTCCTCGCTGCTCAAAAGACAATAAGATGTCATCAGGTTGTTTGAGTACTTGCATAATATGGCAATAAAATTCTATATCTTGCTATTTTATAAATAATTACATATTTATAAATACTCTAATTTGAAGTACCCTGTTATCAAATGCAATTTCCGCTTACACACGGGTATTCGATGAAATTCCTTTATACCCGAATAGTTAAATGGAATGTGGTAAAGGTATTTACACACTGTAAGGGTTAAAATGATAGGGGTCAGTAACGAAATTGATGCTTGTCACCATTGTCACCCCCGATACTTTAGATATCTTAGTCCCATGACATTGGCCACACATTTTAATCCATCCAATGCTCTCAGCATACTCAAATCCGTAGTAGAGACCGCTGTAGATGGAATCCTGGTCATTGATACTTCCGGTACTATGCTGATGGTCAATCCTGCTGTGATCACTTTATTTGGTTATGCTTCGGATGAATTGCTGGGAAACAATATTTCCATGCTTATGCCCACTCCGCATCGGGAAAATCATGATGGATACCTGCATAATTATCTGACAACCGGGATAAAAAAAATCATTGGCATCGGAAGAGAAGTCGAAGGTTTGCGAAAGGATGGCTCACGCTTTCCACTGCGTTTGGCCGTCAGCGAAATTATCCTTGACGATAAACGATTCTTCACCGGGATCGTCCAGAATATTACCGAGATACATAAAGTACAACAGGAGATCATCAAACTCAATTACGAGCTTGAGCAAATGGTGATCGAACGAACCATCGAACTCCAAGACACCGTCAACCTATTGCTTGAAACTAACCTACAACTGAATCAATCCATAGAAAAACACAAGGCTTATGAGTTAGCCCTTGTAGCTGCCCGCGATGAATTGCGAAAATCACTTGACAAAGAAAAAGAACTCAGTTCTCTCAAATCAAGGTTTGTGTCCATGGCATCGCATGAATTTAAAACGCCGTTGAGCAGTATTCTATCCTCTGCCGCGCTCATCACAAAATACACGACAACGGAACAGGATCCTGATCGTACCCGGCACGTTGATCGCATCAAGTCAAGCGTCAATCATCTAAACAACATCCTTACCGATTTTCTCTCCATCACAAGGCTCGAAGAAGGTCAGTTCACACCGGCCATTACTACCTTCACCTTCAACACCTTGTTAAAGGATTTACAAAACGAAACAGAAGGACTTTTGAAAAAGGACCAACGTTTTATTAGTGAAAATGAAGGGAATGGGCTTGAATTGAAAACGGATAAAAATATCCTGCGAAATATTCTGTACAACCTGATTTCAAATGCTGTGAAATATTCGGATGAAGGAAAAACTATAAAGTGCAAATTCAATACGGAAGAAGGTAAAATCCGTATATCTATTCAAGATGAAGGAATGGGAATACCTTTAGAAGATCAGAAACATATTGGTTCTAGATTTTTCAGGGCTTCCAACGCAGTTAATGTTCCAGGAACCGGGCTCGGATTGAATATTGTCATGGCCTATCTGAATAGCCTTCAGGGTGAGTTAACATTTGAAAGTAAACCAGGAGAAGGAGCAACTTTCATCATCACAATACCCATTCAATATGAAAAATAAAATCTTGATTGTTGAGGACAACAATGATGTTCGGGAAAACCTCAGCGAACTGCTGACCTTATCCGGATATGATACCATTGTTGCATCCAATGGGAAGGAAGGCGTTGAAGCTGCGCAATCTCAATTGCCTGACCTGATCCTTTGTGATATCATGATGCCCGAAATGGATGGCTATACCGTTTTGCGAATTTTATCTAAAAATGAACCCACCGCTTCCATTCCTTTTTTATTCCTTTCGGCTAAAACGGAATTGGCAGATGTTCGGCGTGGGATGACACTTGGTGCTGATGATTATATCACCAAACCTTTCGACGATGTAGAGTTATTAGATACCATAGAATTTCGGCTTAAGAAACATAAGAGCCACATGACTTCGGTATCATCGGGGCAAACCATTGTTAACCTCCCTACCAGTGAGCAGGTTTTACATTCTCTTCCGGCTTCTCTTACCGATGGTGAAAGCCGCTTCATACGGAAAAAAGATCTTTTGTATGCCGAAGGCCAGACTTGCCGTTTTGTTTTTATCATTAAATCCGGAAAAGCGATTGCGACAAAAATTGACAATTATGCTAAAGAAGCCGTTACCCGTCTATACCAATATCCGATGATAGTTGGTGTGGCTTCTGCTTTTGCTGGAAGTAAATACCAGGAAACCGTAAAGGCTTTTGAGGACCTCGAAGTCATTCCGATCAAAAAAGAAGATTTCAATTCTTTCGTACTGCATCATCCGTCTGCAGCTTATTTCTTTCTTCAAGAATTGGCTCAACACCAGGTCCAGGCAGATGAAAAATTATTATTGCAAGCATTTGGTTCTGTGCGCATGAAACTGGCTGCAACACTCGTTGACTTATATTCTTTCTACCAGGAAAATGGAACAGCCATCATCCCTGTTGCCCGGGAGGATCTTGCCAGTATGGCTGGCACAGCTAAAGAAACGATCATACGATGTTTGTCTGAATTCAAAGAAGAAGGCTTGGTCAACATCCACGGTTCGGACATCATCATTCCTTCTGTACAAAAATTGGCTGAAATGCGGTATTGAAAATTGCCAAAGATGGAAAAGGAAGAACGGACACGACACTCCGTGTCCATTCTTCCTTTTCCTTCCAGATTAAATTAATTATGCTAAATGAATCCCCAGGAGCGGAATATCAGTATGATAGGCTACTCGTTTGGCAATACTGTAAGAAAATAATTCCTTGAGTAAACTTTGGTGATGCACCCGCATCATCACGATATCCACCTGGTTGAGTTTCATAAACTCCAGAATCCCTTTTTCGATATCAAGATTATGATGGACATGAAAACTAATATCCGATTCATGTTTAAAAGTTTCTCGGTATTCCTGCATTTTTAAAGTCACCTTATCAGGATCAAAAGCATCTACATGAAGGCAATAGAGGTGCCCACCAAATCTCCTGGTGACTGTTGCTGCACGTTCAATGAGTTCGAGTTCATCAGGCTTATACTCCAGGGTCAGGCCAAATTTTTCAATACCTTTAAAAACAGCTGTATCCGGAACCAACAATACCGGACAAAAGGAAGATTCCATAACTTTAGAAGCAACACTTCCAAAAAAAATCTCCCTCAGGCCTGTAGCTCCTTTTGTGCCAATGACAATAAGATCTATCATGTTCATACTGGCATCCTGGAGAATGGCATCCACTACATGGTTAGATTCCTTCAGAGAATAATTTACGTCTACTTGATCTAAATTATTTTCGAGGGCAATACGTTTCATTGTCTCCGACCGACTCCGAAAATCCTCAAACTCTCCTAGGGTAATTTTTTCATTTACTTCCTCCATATTCATGGAGCCCTCAATCCAGGTGTGTACCTGGAGTAATTCATAGACATGGAGAACAGTAATGCTCGCGTTTAGCTGGTTGGCTAACTTCAAAGCATAGACAAAAGCATTTTCAGCAGCACTGGAAAAATCGGTAGGAAACAGGATTTTCATTTACCTGCGATCAAGGTTCTATATGCGTGACTTCATCAAAGGCGTACTTTAATAAATCCAGTGGGGTAATCATACCTACCAATTGATCTTTTTCGTTGACAACGGGCAAAGCATGAAACAGATTTTCCCGGAAAAGATCAACAGCTATGGAAGCGGAGTCTGTGTCCTTCAACTTTACAAGGTTCCTGGTCATGATCTCAGAAGCCAATATCGTTGAAAATATCTGCCGGTTACTTTCCAGTGCCTTTTCAGAATGAAACAAGGTAAAATGATGCTCCATTCGATGCATATCGCTTTTGCTGATGATCCCCAGGATCTTCTTATCCTCCACGACAGGAATATGCTGAATATGATTGGAAATCAACTTATGCCGGACATCATCCAGCACCTCATCCGGATCAGCCGTGATGATGTCAGCGGTCATAATATGTTTAACCTCTATCCACTTATCCATTAGATTGTAGTTTGACAGAAAGATAACGAAACAAAGAGAAAAAATCAATATGAATCCTGATAAGCGTATGTTAACAGGTCATGAGAAGTAACTATACCCACCAATTCTCCATCCTCTACTACAGGAAGTGCATGAAAGGTATTCACCCTGAAAATATCTGCGGCCAGGCCAATGGTATCCGCGGGTTCAATTTTTAACGGTTCATGGGACATGATGTCCGATGCACACAATTGTTTATACATATCATGGCAAACCGTTTCCCCTGACCAGGTGGTCGCCAGCATGTGTCTTATTTTTACATAATCTGTTTTTGAAATAATGCCAACCAATTTAGAATGATCCACCACCAGGATATGATGAAAACTATGCTTTTCAAAAAGAACATGAATCCGGTCAACGGTATCATCCGGCTTTACAGTGACCAGGTTACGAGTCATAATCTCCGATACAGGTTTATTGCTATCCATTCTAAATCAGG
>DASXWI010000517.1:0-4994 GCA_036503755.1 Saprospiraceae bacterium
GCTGGCGTACAAATGGCTTTGCAAGCTGCAACTTCAGCAGGAGTGCATGACTGAGCGGATGCTGAAGTGATAGCAAGACCTCCCAAAACAAATAAAATCATCAAAGCAATTTTCATTGGAAATCGGTTTAAAGTGAATGAATAAATGACAGGTCAAAACTATTCCCGGATGGCCCCGGGACTTGTCAGCCACCTGTTACCCACTTGTTAAAAAGGTGTTATGGAAGGCCCTTTACCGTCTCAAGACTGTTACTTTGCAGCATGAAAATGAAAATAAACCATGTCGCTGTCCTTCTTGTCGCCTCTACCCTGGCGATGATCGGCCTGGTCATTTTCCAATATAAATGGATCCATCACTCTCAGAATCTCTCGGATGAGATCTTCAATCAACGTGCATCCATGGCCCTTTGCTCCACGCTGGAAGAATATGGGGAAGGCGTGAGTTGTGGCCAACCTGACTGTGCCATCATGTGTGGCAGTGAACCCGGTACAGCTAAAGTTGATGCTTTACATGATAGTGCCTCTGCCCTACTTCCTGACTTAATGGGCAATGAAGCCTTCCATGCAGACTTACGTAAAACTCTCGATTTCTATAATATCGATTTGAATTACCAGATGGCACAGACCACATGTGCTCCTTCTCCGAAAGGGAATAATGAAGCATCGATGTGCGTGGTCAATATTCCTCCTCATATTGATCAGCAAGAATCTTTTGTGACACTTTCATTTCCGGAAAAGAAGGATAAGATGTTTGACAAAATCCGGTACATGATCGGTACTTCTATTCTTATCCTTGCCTTTACAGCTATTGTTCTTCTGCTCGCCAATTACTGGTTGATGAAGCAAAAGAAGTTATTGAAGACCAATGCGGAGATTTACAATAATATGGCCCATGAATTCAGGACGCCATTGACCAATATTCAACTCGCTGCAAACCTGCTTTCGAAAGATCCTACGAATCCGTCAAAAGATAAATTTGTGGAAGTGATCCAGAAAGAGAACACACGCTTGATTCAACAAGTGGAAAGAGTTCTTCATATGGCACGACTTGATAATGGTGATTATGCTTTAAAGAATGAGCCTTTAAACATGAGTACACTTCTGCAGGCGGTCATAGAGGATATGCATATGCAGATCAGTGAAAAAAATGCAACAGTCCTTGTCGAGCAAGTGCCAGTGGACTATGAGGTGCATGGTGACCGATTGCACCTGACAAATGTATTTCGTAACCTGATAGATAATGCTTTGAAATATTCCGGGCAACATCCTGAGATAAAAATTTCTGCTCGAGAAGAGAAAGATGGGCTTCTCATTTCGATACAAGATAATGGCATAGGAATTCCTGCTTCCCAAAGCCAACTTATTTTTGAAAAATTCCAACGCATCCAGGATGGACGTATGGATGGTGAAAAAGGTTTTGGTCTTGGTCTTTCTTACGTGAAACGGATTGTAGAATTGCATAAAGGATTTATCCAGCTGGATTGCGGTGTGCAGCAAGGCAGTCGTTTTAATGTATTTCTACCAAAATTCTGTTAAACCTACATGCAGCCGGACATAAAGATTCTACTTGTCGAAGATGACACCAGCATGGGTTACCTGCTGACCACCATTCTTGAAGGGGAGGGTTATAAAGTCAAACTGTGTACGGATGGAGAATTAGGCCTTCAGGAATACAAACCCGAGTATTATGATTTATGCATCCTCGATGTGATGATGCCGAAGATGGATGGCTTTGCACTTGCGAAGCGATTGCGTGAAATTGATCCTCATGTAAAGTTTCTATTCCTGACTGCCCGGTCATTAAAAGAAGAAATGTTGCATGGTTTTTCTCTTGGAGCTGAAGATTACATCCGCAAGCCTTTTGACAAGGATGAATTAATCTGCCGGTTGCAAGTCATGATGCGGAGAACTGAAGCCACTCAGAATGGAACTTCCAGTCCAGCTTCACGATATGCCATTGGTGAATATGAATTCGATTATTCCCGGATGGAATTGTCCTGGAAAAGTGAAACCTGGCGCATGACTGAAAAAGAAAACGAAGTCCTTCGCCTGCTTTGCCTTCATCAGAATAAAATCCTACGCCGCGATGATGCTGTTGAAAAAATCTATGGCAAAAAGGATTACTTCCTCGGCCGAAGCTTTGATGTATTCATCTCCAGAATCAGAAAACTTTTGCAAAATGACCCCAGGATCACGATAGAAAATGTGTTTAAGGTGGGGTTTATATTGAATGTGAAAGAGTGAGCAGTGAGCAGTGAGCGGTGAGCAGTGAGCGGTATTCAGTATTCAGTATTCGGTATTCGGTATTCAGTTTCAGAATCTCTCTGCTATTTGAGTAATTGCTGATTCCACAGCAGCGATTGTCCTTCTGACATCATCTTCGTTTGTGCGCCAGCCACTGACGGAGATGCGCATGCATCTTTTGCCTTTGAAGGTGGAGGGTTGAAAAAAAGCTTCACCGCTTGCGTTGATGGCATTGATTACATCTTCAGTAAATTTCGCGTTTAGGTTTTCATCGTTTTTACTTGAAGGTTGGATGAACCGCACGATTCCTTGATTAATGATTGGATAACCAAGGACTTCAGTGTAGGGTAAAAGTCGTATGCCATCCACAATAGCTTTTGCATGGCTACAACAACGATCAACTAGTTCTTCAATTCCCTGTACACCAAGTTCCTTGATTACGGCATAAGTTGCGTATCCTCTTGCTCTCCTTGAGAGTTCAGGTGTCCAGTTGTATTGATCCCTGGCTTTGCCATCCTCTTTCAGATATCCGGCGAGGCTTGTAAACGCCTTATAATGAGAAGCTGGGTGGGCTATAAATGCATAACCACTATCATACGGTACATTCAGCCATTTATGTCCGTCAGTTGCCCATGAATCTGCTTGTTCTGCCCCTAGCAACAAATGGGAATACGTTGGACTCGCAGCGGCCCATAGACCGAATGCGCCATCAATGTGGACCCAGGCTTTGTGTTTATGTGCCAAAGGGATGATGGCGGCGAAGTCATCAAATGCTCCTGTATGTATTTCTCCTGCCTGGAGGATAACCATGGTGGGAACTTCGGGATCATTTTCAAATTCTTTCTTCACTGCTTCCACATGTAGTTTACCAGTTGCATCTGAAGGAAGTTCGATGACTGAATGACTTCCGAAACCCAACATTCTGAGTGCGCGGGTGATTGTGTTATGTTTTTGATCGCCGCAAATAATCCGGATACGTGGAGCACCGTAAAATCCATCAGTTTCAAAATCCCATCCTGCCTGATCGAATAAGTGGTTCCTGGCTACATTGAGGCAGGTAAAATTGGCCATCTGACATCCAGTGACAAAGGCAAAGCTGGCTTCGTCCGGAAGTTGAAGTAGTTTTTTTAACCATGATCCTGCAATTTCTTCTACAATACTGCTCGAAGGTGTACAAGCATAGAGTCCTGCATTTTGATCCCAAGCTGAAGTCAGCCAATCCGCGGCGATAGCGGATGGATGAGAACCACCAATCACCCATGCAAAGAATCTTCCGGATTGATTTAGGTTAAGACCTGGCATTGCACTTCGACTTAGTTCTTCGATGACTTCCTCAGCTGCTTTGCCGTGTTGTGGAAGGTTCCAGTCCCAAAGGGATATCAACTTGTCGTGGGATGCAAATGCACCAACTGATTTTTCATCCAGGCTTTCAAGAAAAGTATTACTTTTTTCAAAAGCTATGTTCAGGGCTTTCTTGTATACGTTTTCAATATCAGCCATATCTATAGTTTTATGCTTCCGGGTTAAAGATAGGACTTGACAGTATTGGGCTAACAGTTTAAATCAAAGATGCTTGTCAATGTTTAGTATTTTATTTTTATTAGGTCAATCTTACCTAAAACGAACAGCTCAGGTAATTTGACGAAATTTACGGTATGGAATTAACCTCTCTCTTGATTGGCACAGGAATCGGCATAGTGATCGCTTATGCTTTGTTTTATCTTTTGCATAAAACAAAGTCTGTGGAAAAGTCAGCCTATGAAGCACTTACCACTAAATTGAACGAAACCGCCACCAATCTCAGGCTATCTGAAGAAAGACTTAAGTCGCAGCATGAACTGGCATTGTCCTTCCAGCAAAAAGCTGAATTAAAAGAATCGGAATTATCCTCCCTCCTTTCCAGGACAGCAACGCTTGAAGCTACACTCAAATCAAACAGCGACCGGCTTAGGGAACTCTCTACTACCCTTCTCGAACAAACGGACACGAATAAAGCCCAGCAAATCGAAATCAATATCACCAAACAAAAACTAGCCGAATACACTGCCAATAATGCTGCCTTGCTAGATAAACTGAATACGCAGAAGGATGACGTGTTGAATATGCAAAAAACAGCCCATCTCCAGTTTGAAAAACTAGCGCAACAGATTTTCGAAGAGAAGTCAGGTAAGTTTACGGAAGCCAATAAGACCAATATCGAAGCGTTGCTGAAGCCACTGAGTGAAAACATCGATACGTTTAAAAAGAAGGTTGAAGAAACTTACGATAAGGAATCAAAGCAAAGATTTTCTTTAGAAGAGAAAGTAAAAGACCTTATTGAGAATACCCAAAAGATCAGCCAGGAAGCCAACAATCTTGCTTCTGCGCTGAAAGGGCAGGCAAAGAAACAAGGTGATTGGGGCGAAACCATCCTTGAACGCATCCTTGAGCTCTCAGGCCTCGAAAAGAACAGGGAATATTTTATCCAGGAAAACCTAAAAGATGAACTTGGTCAAAATCAACGACCTGATATCATCGTCAGACTTCCGGATGATCGTAATATCATCATCGACTCCAAAGTCTCGCTCAATGCATACCTCCGGTATTCAGAAGCTGATTCCAAAGAGCAACAAGACATTTTTATAGCCACGCATCTCCAGGCGATCAATCAGCATATTGATCAGTTGAGTGCCAAGAAATATGAGGAACTCACCTCTTCCCTTGATTTTGTCATCATGTTTATTCCGATTGAACCCGCTTATATTTTAGCTG
>DASXWI010000518.1:0-30410 GCA_036503755.1 Saprospiraceae bacterium
TCTCAAGTTCATGCACTGTGTATGGTGCTCCGCAAAAATTACCCGTAACAGAAGAGACACCAATGGGTCGCGCAGAAAATCCATACGGAGCTACTAAACAGACTGGAGAGATTTTGTATGACCAGTTTTTTAAAAATAAAAAAGGAAAATCCGGAGTATCTCTGCGATACTTCAACCCAGCCGGTGCGCATCCTTCTGCCCTTATCGGTGAATCTTCTAAACAAAAAGCAACCAACCTTGTACCAGTCATAACAGAAACTGCTATTGGTTTTCGTGATGAATTAATTGTGTTTGGTGACGATTATCAAACCAGGGATGGAAGCTGTATACGCGATTTTGTTCATGTCACGGATCTTGCACGCGCCCATACATTAGCCATAGATCATTTACTTCAAAAACAAAACAGGATTCCTTACGAAGTTTTTAACCTGGGTATAGGAGAAGGGGTCACCGTACTGGAAGCCATCAATGCCTTTAAAGAATCGACCGGAGTGGAAGTGAATTATAAAATTGGCCCTCGGCGAGCTGGTGATGTCATGGCCATCTATGCCGACAATACACAGATCACCAATCAGCTTGGCTGGCGACCTACCCAGGACATGCAATCCATCATGCGTTCAGCCTGGGAGTGGGAGAAGATGAGGAGGAAATAACGATGTATCTTCATTACCTCATTCAGGTCTATTCATGAAAATATTCAACCTCATCCTGGCCGTTCTCTTTCTCCTCTTTGCCGCATTACAACTTAATGATGAACCTGATGATGTCCTCTTCTGGGTTTTGATTTATGCAGGTGTAGGTATTATTTCAGCTTTTGCTGCTTACAACAAGTATAACATGTGGGCTATTCTCCTTGGCCTGGCGGCTGTCCTCTTCGAAATGTTCCGCAAGTTTCCCACGTTTGCGCAATGGATCAGCAGCGGCACACCGAGCATTATCGGTGAGATGAAGGCTGCATCTCCTTATATCGAATTGGCGAGGGAGTATCTAGGCTTGTGTTTGTGTCTCGTGGTATTGATCTATCACTATGTGAGATACTCCAAACAAAGAAAGCAAGAAGCACCTTTTGTAGAATAAAGTCATACCAATACGCACAGTGTTTAGAAAGTTTAGCGCTTACCACCTATTCGGTGGCGCTGTTGAGAAAGTTTAGTTTACTGCGCCTAAACTTTCTAAACTTAAGGACCGTAAGGTCCTTAAACTAAACTTTCTAAACACTGTGTTTTATGGGAACACATGTGATAACACCCATTCATACTTTTCCCAATTCCATCTCCAGTCTGGTCCATCCCATGGACCACCGATCGAAGTGTATAGATATGAAAGTCGTACACTGAAGATCATCAGAACAAATACAAACGAGAAAAAGGCAAGACGTCCGGGTAATTTCCAATGCGTTGTAATATGCTGAAATAAACCAGCCAATGGAATGGCTAACAGTGCATAATATTCAACATAGCATCTATGACCAAATGCGCCACCAAACCACCATGCCCACCAACTGGCAAATACATATGTGGCGATACAGAAGATCAATAACAATGCTGGTGCCTGGAAAGCTTTTTTCTTCAAACCAACAAAGATTCCGATAATCATCAGCAGGACTAATGGAGAGTAGAGAAACAAACCATTTTGAACATCAAATAATACTTCTGCTATTTTAGGATTCTTCCAGTTGGTAAAACCTTCTTGTGTATAGGAATAATAAAACCAATGTCCGGTCATTTCTTTCCAATACAGTAATTGTGGAAAAACAATCAAGATCAAACCAGGAATCATCCATATCAACTGACGAACATTCGTTAAAAGGAATTTGAATCGTGTTTTTAAGTCAGCCATTGAATAGACATCATACAACAAGATCAGGATTCCAATAAGTGCATTTGTTGGTCTGATCAATACAATCCACCCCAGGATCACCCCGATTATAAAACTCTTTAGCGCATTTGGTTTTTTAATCCATGCAGGCAATATATAGAGGAATAGGGCGAACAAGAAAAAACTATACGTATGCGAAATACTCATTTCCCTTGTTGCATAATGAAAGAAGTTCGTTCCAAAGAGTATGGAGACAATCACAAGCATGGAGATGCCTTCAGAGAAGTGACGACGAAGTACCTTGCCTAAGATCCACAATCCAAAAAAAGCAAAACAAAAACCACCAATGGCTATTGCATTGCAGTATACCGGGTTTACATAATCATTTGGATCATGGCCAAGATTTGAACTCACAAACCTGGCTATCAGAAAGAAGGGCCATTCAAAATAGGCTATTCCACAAGTGTATTTATCCACATACTCCCCTTTATCATTGTAGTATGGCCAAATGCTTCCCGCTTGTAGTTTGTGTACATCCTTTAGAATGAAGAGTGCGGGTAGATATTGATAATAACCTTCTGAGTCTGACCAGATCACCGATCGAGTGTTTGGCTTGATCCTGGCAAGCATCACTGGAAGAAGCAAAACAAAGAGGATCAATAAATAATGACGCTTTAATTGACTTACCAGTCTCCGGCTTGCCAGTCGACTGGCTTGCCAGTCGACTGGCTTGCCAAAGGTTGTAAGTAGCATCTTCAAATAAAGTTCCGTGATGAAGCATAAAAGTACGGTTTTGTTTTGCGACGTACTTTCCTCAACATGACATGAGAGAGGATATATCCAAATGTATTCGCTACGGAAAGGCAAAAGGAAATGGAATAGTCAATTGTCGTGCTGAATGCAAACCAAAGAGTCCTATGGTCATCCTTACGTCGAATGTTAATTCAGTACGTAATCTTGACGACAAATTGAAACATTGGAATAGGGGTAATGAAGGATTACAGAGTATTGCCAAAAGGCACAGTGTTTAGAGAGTTTAGTTTTAGGGCCTATTCGGCCCTAAAGTTTAGAGAGTTTAGATACAGGAAACTAAACTTTCTAAACAGCACCACCGAATAGGTGGTAAGCGCTAAACTTTCTAAACACATTGTCTATCCCACAACCCTATTAAAATATTGATTTTAATAGGACATCATGAATTGACCACATTCTTCAACTGTTCATCCTTATTTCGCAGATCAATTCCTCCTTCAAACAGTGATTTAAGATTGGCGAGATAAAACGTCCATCCGGTCTTGCAGCCGAGATGCCAATAGTGTTTTCCTTTTTCGTCTGTAGGTATTGCTGTTTGCACTAACTCAACTATTGTATTTCCATTTTCATTTTTAATCGTTACGGAACAAATTCCTGCATCACCAAACGTGAATTGGAAATAATCTTTGTCATTACAATTGAGGATCGTGCCATGCTCTTCTACTTCATCAGGCCATCCGTGCCAGCGCCATGCATACGTATCTCCGGAATGTACCCTTTCATCAGGACCCCGGAGTGTACCATCAGGACTCCTATATTCAGACATTCTAAGGAACCAATGTTCTATTCCCTTGCGGGTAGCCCAAGCATCATAAAGTTTATTGACATCAGCGGAGACGGGAATACGGGTAGTGAATTCAGCCCAGTTGAAATCTGACATGATCTGTTGATTTTGGTAGTAGACTGTGAATGTAAGAAAGTAAGACAGTGAGACAGTAAGAGGTGTGTGAGTGGGTTCCTTGCTCCCTTCATCCATTGCTCCTTTCATCCATGTCTTTAAGCTGAAGGCACAGAATGTAAACCTATTCGGTTCCCTTCGGTATCCAGGAATATACCCATGTATCCATAATCCGGAGATATTTCGGTTTTGGGGACCAGGATTTTTCCGCCGGCGGCTTCGATGCGGTCCAGAATAATCTGTACATCCGGATTGGCATTGAGATAGACTAATGGACCATGGGATTCAGATGGATGGTAGAAACCTTCTGCATATACCACGGCGCCACCTATACCAGTAGCCGGATCTTCAATAGGAAACATCCTCATTTTGATCTGCGCGATATCAAGAGGGAAAAGCTGGACATTAAATATGGTTTCATAAAACCGGGTGGCTCGGTCAAGGTCGGTCGAAGGAATCTCGAACCAGGAAATGGCATGCTTCATGTTTATTTAGTGATTTTGTGATGGAGTGATGTGGTGATTGATTATCGTATAGCCACAGTGTTTAGGGAGTTTAGTTTTAGGGCCTGTTCGGCCCTAAAGTTTAGAGAGTTTAGGTTATTCAAATCTAAACTTTCTAAACAGTGGCGTCGCAAGGCGCCGTACGCTAAACAGATGGCCCTCAAGGGCCTATCGCTAAACACTGTTTCCATGAATATTATCGCTCTTAAGACCGTAATTGCTGCCAGACCCCATGCTTAACCCTCAATAAACATTGGGATAATCCGGCGAAATGGTTATTTTTAATCCCCCCTCCAATTGCTTATCGCCATAGCTCCCGGAAACGAACATGACATTGTCCCACAAAGGGGGGCATTATTTTTGATGGATAGACAAATCATGAGAAGATTAGCACTGGTTTTGGCAGGTACTTGCCTGACCATCCTTTTTGGCACAGCTCAAAAACCGGTGGCTGAAAGAACGATGGCCCTTTTCCAAAACAGGGCTCCTCAGGCGTTTACCCTTTTTACATCCATTACTGACGCGAAAGAGGAAACAAAGCAATATGTGGATAGCGCATTCAGTCTTAACATAAAGCTCGATCAATTAGCTGCCCTTCGAACAGCAGATGCAGGAATCGTAAGGCTCGTTCTGCCTCATGGCGTTGAACTTGATCTTTACCAGGCATCTATTTACAGCGAAGGGGCTGAAATAAAGACTTCGGATGGACGCACATTTTCTCCTAATCCAAATCATCGGTTTTATAGGGGTATGATTCATGGCAACGCTAATTCACTTGCGATCGTAAGTGTTTTTGAAGAGCGCATCCAAATCCTTTTTGCAGATGAACATGGAAACAACCGCATTCAACAAATGCAGGATGGGCATTATCTTCTTTTTGCAGATAAGGATATCAAGATTCCCAATCAAATGAATTGTTTTATTGATGATACACAAATAACAAATCAAAACGTACAAAGTGAGCCATCACAGCAACGTATTCTGACAGGTAATTGTATCGAAGTTTATGTAGAGTGTGATCATAAATCATACCTGGATAACGGATCAAGTGTACCCAATACAGAAGAATGGGTTGCAGAACTCTGGAACGAAGTAATAACACTTTATGATAACGAAGACATTCCTGTAAGCGTATCGGATGTCCTGGTCTATACCTCTTCAGATCCTTTTGCCAATCTCAACACAACGAATGCGGTATTAAATGCTTTCAGGACACATATTGACACCTTGGACTATGATGGTCGACTTGCCCATCTGCTCAGCACACGTGGACTTGGTGGAGGTATAGCCATATTAGATGTCCTTTGCAGTAATTCATACCAGGTTGCTTTCAGTTCAAGTTTAAGTACCAACATTGTTCCTTTCCCCACCTATTCATGGACCGTCGAAGTAGTGACGCATGAAATGGGACATAATGTTGGTTCACCACATACACATGCATGTGCATGGAATGGAAATAATACAGCTCTAGATGGTTGCGGCCCTGCGGCAGGATACAATGAAGGATGCACGGCCCCACTACCGACAACAGGTACGATCATGAGTTACTGTCATCTCGTCAGTGGTGTTGGGATTAATTTCAATAATGGATTTGGCACACAGCCTGGAAATTTAATCAGGAGTAAATACAACAACGCTAATTGTAATACAGGTACTTGTTCTCCTCCACTTTGCACAAGTTTGACGTTACCATTACCAGGAGCAACAAATGTTGATATCAACCAAAATTTATTTTGGGCCAGTGCAGATGGTGCTGATGGCTATAGACTTACCGTTGGTACAACACCTACAAATGGGAATATTCTAAATAACGTCGATGTTGGTGATGTGACAACGTATGATCTTGCCAATCCACTTACCTTTTCCACAACGATTTATGTGAAGCTTGTACCGTATAATGAACTTGGAGAAGCCACCGGATGTACTAACCAATCTTTTACTACTGAAGCGAATGTTATTCCATTGTGTACAGCACTTACATATCCGGTCAATGGTGCCACAGGCATTCCTGCGTATGCCATATTGACCTGGGCGCATTCTGTCGGTAATCAAACCGGGTACAAAATTTCAATTGGCACCACACTCAATGGTACACAGATTGCCAATAATGTCAATGTCGGCAATGTGACAACCTATGATCATCCGACAGACTTTCCTTACAACACTATACTGTATGTCAAGATTACTCCTTATTGGACAGGTGGAGATATTCTAAACTGTACTTCTCAAAGCTTTACAACCTTCAACCCTGTTGCAGGCGATTTTTGCAGCACCGCAATAAATCTTCCTTGTGGAGGATCCATAGACGGTAGCACGCTAAATGCATTACCTGAAGTCAATACTCCATTTTGCGGTGTTGCGATTGAAGCTCCAGGCATATGGTACACCTTTGTTGGGAACGGTTTGAATGCAGTCATCGCAACATGTTCAGATTATGATTACGATACACAGCTCAACGCTTACCAGGGTACGTGTACAGGATTGACTTGCGTGACCGGGATAGATGATTTTTGTTATACCGGTAGCCAGATCACTTTTCCGACGACGAATGGTACAACGTATTACATTCTTGTTCAGGGATGGGGTGGAGAACAAGGCACTTTTACCATTACGAGATCTTGTTATAGCGGTCCGTTCTATTGTCTCGGTTCAGGCAGAAGTCCATTTTCAGAATGGATTACGAATGTGACTTTCGCAGGAGATCCTAATCCTTCCGGTCAATCTTCCTATAGTGATTTTACAAGTACGCCGATTACAGTTTCAAGAGGGGTCAGTTATCCTATTCAAATTAATCCTGGGTTTGTTCAAGGCACAAGACCTGAGCATTATAAAGTATGGATTGATTACAATCATGATGGTGATTTTACAGATGCAGGTGAAATGGTTTTCGCTGCAGGCCCATCTAATACCCCAGTGACAGGAACCATTACTATACCGGTTACAGCGACAAAAGATACTACAAGGATGCGTGTAGCGATGCGATACAATACAGCACCGACTACACCGTGTGTCGTTTTTGAAAATGGAGAGGTGGAGGATTACACCCTCAATATCCGATGCAACATGGTGACCAGCGCTGCAGATGATGGAAGCAATGGTACATTACGAAGTGTGTGTGCATGCGTTGATGATAATGAAAGTGTGCTCTTCGCACCTTCGCTCAATGGACAAACCATCAATATCACAGGAACCCAACTCATTGCTGATGGAATATGGAAATGGATGGCTACGGCAGGATCTAATATTGAAATCAAGGCACTTAACGTTGGTCGGATTCTTAAAATACCAATTGGGCTTTCTGCAGAAATTCAAAACCTTAGACTCATCGGAGGAACAGCAGCACAGGGTACAGCTATTGATAATCTCGGCACGCTGATCATCAGAGATTGTGAAGTACATCCTGCTGTTGGATCCAACATCCCACCTATCCGCAACACCGGAACCATGAGTGTATTTGGGGTCTGTGATATTATGTACTGAGGTTACTCAACCACTTCTACGACAAAGAATCCATCATCGCCAAGTGCCTGGTATTTCGGCATAAGAATTAAGCCACCTACAGGAGACGTAACAGGGCCATGTTCATTTTGCGCAACAATTTCTCCGGCGGTCAGTTGTTGAAAATTAGAATAACCGGGATTCATGACGAATTGTTCTTGAGGAGCAATCCTGTAATGATAAATCAGTCTTGTTACTTTTGGAAGTCCTTCTGACATCTTGATCAGCATTCCATCATGACGGTGGTCTACATCGCGTGAATCTACAGATCCAATCGTCCGCATACAATTTACAATGGCTGCTGCTGTGCGATACACGCTTTCAGGATCATTATGTTGACCAGCCTCAAAAACAATACAATAGGAATCCTTTGCAGGTCTGTTGAAAAACCCTAAAGTGGTTCCTTTAAGTTTTTCTTCAAAGCCCTGGATCACCGGGGCATGAAGTCCTTTGGCAAGTGTTCTGCTCATCTTATCGTCAGCCGCTATTGTAAAAATTCCACCATCAGCAGTTGTAGTATGCAGATCGAGAATCAGAGATGCAGAGGGCAAGAATTCTTTTTTTTCTTCTTCAATCGTGCGAATCAATTCGATGCATTCACGATCCTCTGCGGTCCATAGTTCTTCGGATGTAGATGTGATCCGTTCAAGCTCTTCGGGGAGCAGCATCCGGTTGAGATCACGATCAATAAATCGTTGACCTCTTTGAATTGCAGGCAGATTGCCAAGGATACCTACAAAGGAGCCTTTATAATGGAAGCCGGGATTAAAGTCTTTTTCAATATCAAGTAATCGTAAGACTTCCTTAATGGCCAGGATACCAGCAGATTCGTTGCCGTGCATGCCACCGATACATATCAGCAGTGGACCCGGCCCTTCCCCTTTATAACGGCCTATGATTCTTCCTTCCATTCGCGGCAATGATACTAAAGAGAAATGAATCCACAACCCTTTATTATAGGGTGGTTTTGCCTGATTGATCTCTAATCCATCTTCTCTAATCAGTAGGGTTTGGTCCATCAACCTGTTAAAAACCATATCTTTACACTGTATGACCAGAAAGCGTTTGACCGTATTATGTTTGCTTCCGGCTTATTTGCTGCTGGTCTTGCATGCGGTCATCCCCCATCATCATCATTTTTCTGCTGAGGATGGGCCGTTGAGTTTTCATCATGGATTCAATACGCACCACCATGAACATCTGGCCGTAGATCACCACCATGATGCAGATGGGCACGGTCATACAGCCCATTTTGTGCATTATCCTGAGTTTGGTACTGCCATGATGAGACCGGGAGTAAAATGGATTGACATTCCATTTCAAACCTGTCTTGCTGGATTCATAGCAGACCTTCAACTGATAGACAGTAGAGTCTGTATTGATGAGGAGAGCGTTCCATTTCCGGAAAGCCCTCCCCGATATCATTCGCCCTCGTCACAAGTAATCTCCCTTAGGGGACCTCCATCTTATACCATAGCCTGACGTTCGCTTTTCAATAGCCAGCCTGTTGAGTGAAACGTAGCCCATGAATCCCAATTCATGTATTCAGCCTGTTCAGCTGGCCCGCTTTCATTGTAAATTTTATCAAATGGTACAAGGTAAAAACAGCCTTATCCTTTTTATCCTGATTATTTCTTCAGTATGCTTGTCTGCCCAGCAAAGACTTACCATAGAAGAAGTAATTGGCCGGGCATTGGATAGTAGTTTTCAACTCAAGGCTGCTGTCACATTGATCGAACATGATCGCCTGATGGAAAAAGCAGCCACACATATACCTGAACCTGAATTGATATTGGAGAGCCCGACAGGTGAGTTTATGGCACTGGGCATTCAACAATCTTTTGATTTCCCGACTGTATATATAAGGCAGAAACAATTGGCAGAACAACAAAGCCTCTTATCGGAGAAATCAAAGACCTTGACAGAGGCTGAGATAAAGTGGAAAATCAAAACGGCTTATCTCGAATGGCAATATGCGATTGCTGCCATGGAACAATTGAAAATTCAGGATAGCCTTTATCAGATTCTTGCGCAGACCGCAATACGCCAACATCTGGCAGGGCAAATTGACTTTGTTGAAAAATCCTATGCAGGTTTAAAGTATGCAGAGGTTCATTCCCGTTTCCTTGCGTCTCAAATGGAAATTCAGAAAGGTATGCAGCAAGTGAAGCTCTATGCAGGTATCACAGACAGCATACGTCCCACTGATCTGGAAAAGGGCGTAAATGATTTTGTAATTACAACTGATTCAATTGATATAGCTGTCAAGGAAAATACCCCGGTGATGGCCTATTACCGCCAGGCGGAAATGATCGGTGAAAAGGCCATCCAACTGGAGAAAAGCAAAGTCTTTCCAGACTTTACAATTGGATACTTAAACCAGGCAGGTAAGGATACACCTTTCGGCAATCGTTTGCGGTTTGGCATTTCTGTTCCCTTATGGTTCTGGCAATATGGCACATCGATAAAAGCCGCAGAAACAAAATTGACGATGGCCAGGCAAACTACAGCTGCAGGTATGCAGGAATTTTCACAACAATGGTATAATGCTAAAAATGAAGCAATGATTCATCAATCCGCAATGCAATTTTATGAATCTGAAGGGCTTGCACAAGCAGATGAAATGACAGATGCTGCCAACAGAATGTTCCTGGCAGGAAAGTATGATTATATCAAATATATCACCACGTTGTCCGATGCATTTCAGGTCCGTCAGCAGTTCCTGGAACTGATAAAGAAATATAACCAGTCCCTTATCACTTTACAATATCTAATTGGTCAATAATGAAATCACATCTGTTTAACACCTATTTATTCCTGTTCTTTTCAGGAATGATGTTTTCAAACCCGCTCCTGGGTGGTGGTGGGGATGATCATACACATGCAGAGGAAAAAACTGATGCATTGGCGATTCAACAAAAATATTTTTCGACCGAAGCTTTTTCAGATAAGTATGAGTTGTTGCTGCGTTATGAACCTATAACACCAGGTAAACCTGCACGACTTATTTTATTCGTCAGCGATTTTGAGACCAATAAACCAGTCAACGAAGCTGAAATTAAGATTACGACACAAGAAGATCCTTCGATCTCATTTGATATTCACCAGGATGGAAATGGTACGTATGCTTTGGCTTCTACATTTCCTTTGAAACAATCTTATTCGCTGGCGGTAAGTATTAAAGGTCCTAAAGGACCAGATTTGTTATTAATGGAACATATTGACATTGGTGTTGAATTACCAGATGAACACGAACATTCGTCAGCATCATGGATGAATGAAAGTAACTGGTTTGTAGTAGTTCTTGCACTTGTTATTGGAATTGGGCTTGGATTACTTTTCCGCAGAAGAAATACGCAACAAGGAAAAGCTACCCTTTCCACCGTCCTTATCCTGATTGTTTGTTCTATTCCATTTCAGACAACGGTTGCCCATGGAGATGATGATCATAGTGGAGTCACATCAGGAAATGTTTTTTCCAACACTGTTGATATCCCCAAGGAAACACAGTTTCTGTTTGATATCTATACACAGAAGGTTGGGAAGGGGAGCTTTACGGAAAGCAGTCATCTTTTTGGGACCATCATTCCTAGTCCAGGCGGGCAAGCCATGGTAGTCACACCATTGAATGGAATCATTTTATCACTGAAAGCCCAGGTGGGTAAACCTGTTAAAGCTGGACAGGTTCTCGCAGTAGTAGAGCAAACTATTGATGCCGGAACACAGGTGAGTATGCAAGCCGAGCGGAATAATGTGGAGGCGGAATATGAAGCGGCTAAAAAAGAAATGGAGAGGTTGAATTCCATCAGTGATATTGCAGCAAAACAAGATATTGATGAAGCTGCAGCGAGACTCCAGAAAGCAGAATCCAACCTGGCTTTGTATAAAGGAAGATCCGGAAGGACGATTAACCTTACGGCTCCCATATCCGGAGTACTTGGAAACTTCAATGTATCCACAGGCGCAGCCGTTACAGCAGGACAATCGATCTTCACCGTCACTAATCTTTCCACCTTGTATGTCGAAGCGCAGGTTTTTGATAAGGATGCGGATAAAATAAAGCCCAATGCATTCTATACCATGGAGTGCTCCAATGACAATCACAAGACCAGTCAAATCAGATTACTTTCTCCTGCATTGGAAATCAATACAACCAATCAATCCCAGAAAGTATTGTTCCAGGCTGAGAACCCCGATGGGGATTTCAAAATTGGAGAGTTTGTCAATATCCGGGTATATGAATCTGCAGCTTCCCAACAAATCACTTTACCCAACAGCTCGTTTACTGAAATAAATGGAAAGCCGGTGGTCTTCATCAAAGAATCCGCCGAAAAATATAGCATAAGTTATGTTCAGCTCGGACACAACAACGGCACGCATACCTCCATATTGAAAGGCCTCGAGGAAGGCGAACGGGCGGTGACCAATGGAAGTTATCAACTTAAAATGATCTATCTCAATCAATAATTATCCACTTATAAACATACAATATCATGAAACCATTTTATAAACATTCATTCATCCTTCTACTCCTGCTAGGTGGCGTTTTATTTGCCTGCAATGCGAAGAAAGAAGGAGATACAACAGTATCCACTGAGGAAACAACGGAGCATGGAGGTGAAGATCATGTCCATACGTTTGCCTGCCCTATGCATCCGGAGGTGCAGGGAAAGGAAGGAGAAAAATGCAATAAATGCGGAATGCCACTTGAGCACATGGATCATATTCCCGTCAAAGGAAATTACATGATGGAATTCAAGACGTCTGGAACAACAATTGCCGCAGGTAAACCCGTAATGCTTTCCGTTAAACCTAAGAACAAGGACAATGTAGATGCATTGGTTCCACTCGATGTCGAACATGAGAAGAAGATCCACCTGATTGTTGTTAGTGAGGATTTAAGTTGGTTTGATCATATTCATCCTGAATTTCAGGCTGACGGCAGTTATGTAGTGACAGAAACATTTCCAAATGGGGGCAACTATGTATTATATGCCGATTACAAGCCCAGTGGAAGTACGCACCAATTAGAAAAGATAAATGTACAGGTAGAAGGCAAGAAAAAACCCGCAGTAAGTTTTACTACGCCAAAACTAAAAGCCAATTCAGGAGATTTTGCGGTAGAATTAAAACCGGATGGCGGTCAGTTTTTGTCCAATATGGAAATCCATTTTGATGGACAGTTTACGAAAAGTGGAAAACGTTTTGATGTCAATAGCCTTCAATCCTATCTCGGTGCTAAAGGCCATATGGTGGGCATCCACATAGCGTCAAAAAACTATGTGCATTTGCACCCGGAAGTGGAAAATGAAAATCTCCACTTTCATGCCACTTTTCCTGAACCTGGATTATATAGGGTATGGCTCCAGTTTATCGCAGAGGATAAATTGCATACGGTTGATTTTACCATGATGGTCGAACAAGGAAGTGGAGCTGAACAACAAGATGAGGGACAAGATGAAGATCATTCTGATCACGACCATTGATGTGCAATCATTTTGAGTATGTGATAATAAAAAGTCAGGGATATTAAATGAAACGTGGACCATGTTAGATAGGTTAATCAGATTCTCACTGCAAAACCGCCTGCTGGTAGTAGCCATCGCTGCGTTGCTACTGGTGTATGGTGTATTTACATTCGTTAATCTACCGGTGGATGTGCTTCCTGACTTAAATCGCCCGAGAGTAACCATATTTCTCGAAGCGAATGGAATGGCACCGGAAGAAATAGAAACACAAGTAACGCTTCCGGTTGAGTCTTCACTTAATGGTGCCCCAGGTGTGGAGACTGTGCGTAGTAGTTCTTCTATTGGTATAGGGATGGTATTTGTAGAGTTTGGATGGGATACCGATATCTACAGGGCGAGGCAAATGGTTTCGGAAAAATTACAAACAGTTCAACTCCCTGATAATATCGTACCCGTCATGGGGCCGATCAGTAGTGTTATGGGCCAGATCATGTTGGTAGGCATTTCTGCAGACAGTACTTCTCCATCTGACTTGAGGACACTGGCTGACTTTGCGATCCGTCGCAGGCTCATGAGTATTAAAGGAGTTTCACAGGTGATTCCGATCGGAGGGGAGCGTCTTCAATACCAGGTATTAATTTCTTCTGCCAAGCTCAAACAGTTTAACCTAAGTATTGATGAAGTAGAAAGGGCGATGGAGTTGACCAACCAGAATAGTACAGGTGGTTTTTATGATCAATATGGTTCGGAAGTCCTGATTCGGAATGTTGGCCGTGCCTATTCACTGGAGGACTTAGCGCATACGGTCATTTCTAATCGCGATGGATTGCCTGTTTTACTATCGCAGGTGGCGGACGTGCGATATGGAGCTGCTGTCAAACGTGGCGATGCCAGTATCAACGCGAAACCGGCTGTAATTCTTACGATTGAAAAGCAACCCACTTTCAATACGGTGACCCTGACTGAAGAGGTGGAAAAAGCACTTAAAGAATTGCAACCATCGCTACCTCCTGATGTGAAAATTAATACTAATATTTTCCAGCAAAAGCATTTTATTGAAGCAGCCTTGACCAATGTCGAAATTGCCTTGCGGGATGGGTTCATCCTTGTGGTCATCATCCTTTTTTTATTCCTGCTCAACTTTCGCACGACGATGATCACGTTAACGGCCATCCCCTTATCGCTGGTGATAACGGCTATTGTGTTTAAACTTTTCGGGTATAGTATCAATACGCTCACTCTTGGAGGATTGGCTATTGCCATTGGTGAGCTCGTGGACGATGCCATCGTTGATGTAGAAAATGTCTTCCGCCGTTTAAGAGAAAACAGAAGCTCTTCCCAACCTCGTCCAGTTTTGCAGGTGATCTATAGTGCAAGCAGTGAGGTAAGGAATTCTATCGTCTATGCCACCATCATTGTCGTTTTGGTCTTCATTCCGTTATTTTATATGCAGGGTATTGAAGGGAGGATTTTTGCTCCACTTGGACTAGCCTACATCACTTCTATTCTTGCATCGCTATTGGTTTCCCTTACACTGACACCGGTATTGTGTAGTTATCTGTTAGGCACAAAAAAACTTACAGCACCTCTTAGTCCATCAACTGATGAAGCAACAGGTAGAAGCAAGACTTCATTTTTCAAAACTATTTTTTCTGGTTCGGACAATCACGAGGATAGTCCGTTGGTGAAATGGCTGAAACAAAAGGATACGCGTATGTTGCGCTGGGGCCTTGAGCGTCCCCGCACGATCATTGGAGCTGCTGCACTGATGATCCTACTTTCTATTAGCGCGTTACCATTTTTTGGAACAGAATTCCTGCCTCCATTTAATGAAGGTTCATTTACCATCAATCTATCCACACCTCCCGGCACTTCACTTGAAGAGAGCAATAAGATCGGAACGATGGCAGAAGAACTCATGCTCCAGGTTCCGGAAGTGCAATATGTAAGCCGAAGAACAGGCCGCGCGGAATTGGATGAGCATGTTGAACCGGTATCAAATTCTGAAATTGATGTCGAACTAAAACATGAGACCGGACGATCAAGAGATGAAGTGGTCTCTGATATACGGCAAAAACTGGACATTCTGAAAGGCGTCTCTGTCAATGTAGGTCAGCCTATTTCGCACCGTCTTGATCACTTGTTGTCAGGTGTGCGTGCACAAGTCGCCATAAAGCTTTACGGAAATGATCTTACCGACCTGAGGTCCAATGCCAATCAGATAGCTTCAGTCATAAAAGCTATTCCGGGCATTGTCGATGTTCAGGTTGAACGACAGGTGATGGTGCCTCAATTACTTATCAAGGTCGATCGTGAAGCGTTGCAGCGTTATGGACTTCAGGCTGGGAAGGTAGCACGTGATCTCGAGATATTTTATAATGGGAGAGTGACGGGCCAAATCCTCGATGGGGATAAAACGTTTGATATCGTCTTGCGCACAACGGATGAAGAACGTACAAATCTTGAAGCGATTCGAAACACATTGATCGATGCACCGGATGGCACACTGATTCCATTACAGCAAATTGCCAATATTGAAAACACAACGAGCATTAATACCATCTCGCATGAAAATACACAACGGAAAATAACGATTAGCTGTAATGTGGAAGGGGAAGACCTGGGAACAGCGGTTAGCGAAATTCAAAAGCAGGTTTCAACACAAGTGGTATTACCCCAGGGATATTATGTTCAATATGGTGGTCAATTTGAAAGCCAGCAAGCGGCCTCGAAATTAATCCTGCTGCTCAGTGTATTTTCTTTCGCCGGTATATTCCTTGTTTTGTTTTCCCATTTTAAATCCTACCAGATTGTCATCCAGATCATGCTCAATATTCCTCTCGCGCTTATCGGAAGTGTTATCGCCGTTTTAATCACCGGTGGTGTGTTTTCTGTGGCGACCCTTGTTGGATTTATTACACTTACAGGTATTGCGACACGCAATGGGATCATGATGATATCGCATTACATCCACCTGATGGAGCATGAAGGAGAATCCTTCAACAGGCAAATGATTATCCGTGGATCATTGGAGCGATTGGTTCCGGTATTGATGACAGCCCTTGTTGCAGCGCTTGCGTTGATACCGCTTACCCTGGATCCACAGGCACCAGGTAAAGAAATTCTTTTTCCGGTCGCTACGGTCATTCTTGGAGGGCTCATCAGCAGTACTTTGCTGGACATCATGGTGACCCCTGTTGTCTTCTTCACGTTTGGGGAAAAAGCGATCAGGCGTTATTTTGAGCGGAAGAAAGAAAAATTGGTGAATGTGATCTGACAGGATATTGATTCCTCCTTACAAACATCATTTGCAACATTCCTTTTTAAATAGGTTTTGAATCATCCTCCAGAGCCTGTTCAGCAGATACATGGTTCAATCCTTTAGGTAATGATGGTATAGAGAGGATAAGAGATTATTCGATGATCACTTTTCTGGTCATTACACCATGCGTGGATTGGCCTTGTACCAAATACACTCCAGGAGCATATTCGTTGACAGGAATACTGATCTCTCCGGAAACGTCCTTGAGCGTAAGTACGGGCTTTCCACATGCATCATACAGGGTGATGTGCTCCAAAAGCAAATGCGGTTGATCAACAATTATCTTTAGCATATCGCTGACCGGATTAGGGAAAAGTGTAAAACCAGCAACTTCATGATCCGTAGTAGTGGTACCTGAGGTGCCCAGTAAGGTAAGTGTGGCAATCGTACTGTCGATGTTGCCACATTGATCAAAGGCTATAAACCTGACAGATAAACTGGTGGAACCATTACATGTATCTGGCACACCAGAAAAGTTATTTGTCCATGTGACACTTCCACAGACATCATTTGCTATTGCTCCCCCCTGTCGATCCAGCCAGCTTTCAAGAACAGCTTGTGAATTGGGAAGACCACATTCAATGGTCGTATCCATAGCGGGTATTTGAATATCGGGAATGGTGTGATCTTCCACAGTAAAACTTGCCGTTGTTGAAGTGTTGTTATCACAATCATCTGCAGCAAAAAAGGTCATGTTCCTTATGGTCGTTGAACCACATATGATCTGTGTCCCAGAAAAGCTGGCAAACCAGTTCATATTTCCACTTGCGTCCGATGCAATGGCACCACCCTGGATACCAATCCAGTCATAAAATTGAGTGTTGTTTCCATTTCCATCACATTCAACCACCATTGGAGATGCCTCTTGTATCAAAACCGGTGGAGTAGTATCAATGACTGTCACTGTAGCAATGGTCTCTGTACTGCCACAATCATCCTCGGCAATGAAAGTGACCACAGCATTTCCTGTGTACCCACAGGCCATGGTTAAGCCGAAATAGTCGTTTGTCCAGTTTAGGTTTTCGCAGAAACTAGTAACTGTCGCGCCTCCTTGATTATCAAGCCAGTCTTGTATGGCATCATCCTGTGTGTCGATATTACTTTCTATTACGATATCCATGGCTTCCAAAACGATGACAGGAAGCATCGCTGGAGGTGCGATGGAAAAATTCATACTCTCATCCTGGTAATCCATACCATTATTATCCTGGATCACTGAAATCCGTGCCTGAGAAGTTACTATGTTAGGTATTACCCATTGATAACTTAAATTACTGACCGGCAGATCCATCTGTATAAATTCCCACGTGGCGCCTCCATCGGGTGAAAACAATAAATCCCAATTCAGTTGATCGTGCGGAATGGCGATATGCCACTGGATGGTGATGGTTGATCCACTGATGAGCGTTTCACCACCTTGAGGATAGTCTATTTCAACATGAGCAAAGAGTGCGGATGCATAGAGCTGGATCAGGACTATACATGCGATTCTGGCTATGAGCGTTTTCATAATTTCGTATGTGACTTTAAATTTAAGCAAAAAGGGGCTAAAGAAAAATAAGAATTTAAACAAAGGGATTCACCCCGCTGGTCTTTTCAAGAAAGATAGTTCCTAAAATAAATTTCCGGACCACTTCAGTTACATTTGCTATATATCTATATCGATGAATTCGTTTACATCTAAAATAGCCATTGTTGCTTTCATACTAAGCCATGTATATCATCTGCATGCTCATGTGGCACTTGATTATCCCCAGGGAGGTGAAACTTTCATTGTAGGAGAAACCATTACGATTCAATGGCACATTGTTGTTCCCCATAATCAACAGAACTGGGATTTATTCGTTTCACCGGATGGTGGTGTGACATGGGATACCCTCCAACTTGACATTCCGACATCCACAATGAGTTATGAATGGGTCATCCCCAATATTATTACGTCACAGGCAAGGATTCAAATCTTCCAGGATAATGAAGATCAGAATTACCTTGACAACAGTATGGATTTTACGATTGCACCTAACACAAATCCTCCATTACTGGATGCACCAGCCAATGACATTTTTATAGAGTGCAGCATTATAGATCAGGAAACCGCCATTCAGGCGTGGCTCAATACTAATGGAGGTGCTGCAGTGACAAATTACTGCGGAGAACTTGTCTGGACAAACGACTATCCGGGATTAAGTAATGGTTGCGCAGCTACCGGGGTTGCTGTTGTAACCTTTACGGCAACGGATGAATGTGGATCCACGATGACTATAGCCACGTTAACCGTAGATGATACTCAACCACCGCAATTTCTGATCCAACCATCTACGATGACAGTTGAAACAGATGGGCAAGGTAACCCGGCTGCATTAAACAGCTGGCTCATTACGCATGGAGGAGCGATAGCAACGGATGCTTGTGGACAGGTAACCTGGTCGCATGATTTTACAGGATTCAGTGATGGATGCGGGATAACCGGAGAGGCAATCGTTCATTTTTCTGCCATCGATGGTTGTGGAAATATGAGCACAGCCTTGGCTTCTTTTATCATTGAAGATCATGTATCACCTGATATTGTTTCAAGCGCCCAGCCATTAACCATTGCATGCTCAGCTAATGATCCCCAGGTTGAAATTGATGCATGGTTGAATAATCATGGTGGTGCTACCGCCACTGATGTAGGAGGAGGTTTGAATTGGACCCACAATTATTCAGGACTGAGTGATGGATGTGGTGCTACTGGAAATGCAACCGTGACATTTACAGTGCAGGATGCGTGCGGTAACACTACACTGACATCAGCTACCATCATGATCGAGGATCTTGTGGCTCCTTTGATCGTCTTGGCTGCTCAGTATGATACCATTGAGTGTAGTGCACCTAGCCCTCAGGATGATATACAAAATTGGTTGAGTTTACATGGAGGTGCACAAGCATCAGACGGATGTAGTGAAGTGACATGGACGCGTGATTTTAAAGATTTATTTGATTACTGCGGTGGAACAGCTAAGGCCAGATACATCTTTATAGCTACGGATGCTTGTGGCAATAGCAGTACTACAGAAGCAGTGATCACTATCGAAGACAACACATCACCGGTTATGCATACCCTCGCGCAGGATACAACTATAGTTTGTGGACAAAGCAATGCACCCACAGCCATTCAAGGATGGTTGGATCGGAAGGGCGGAGCGGGTGCAAGTGATCTCTGCGGCGAAGTTTCATGGACACATGATTTTCCTGAATTAACGGATACTTGCGTGTCTGAAGGTATTTATGACATCACCTTTACAGCTATAGATGAATGTGGAAATACAAATTCAACTCATGCCTTGCTGACTATTACGGATTCATTGGCAACAAGCATTTCGGGCCCATCTGACTTTGGGTTTACGATTTATCCAAATCCTGCAAGTGATTACATCACAATCTCGTTTAATCAAATTGAAGTCAACCAAGTGCACCTTATGTTATGGGATGCTTATGGAAAGGTTATTTGGTCAGGTGACCGCGCTACAAAAGAAATCCAGATACCTGTTAATAATTATCCAAATGGAATGTATTTCTTACAAGTCAGCACAATGGAAGGAATATTTTCAAAAAGAGTAATCATTCATTGATTCTTTGCAGTGAATTCTATAAAACAAAAGACCCCTTCCCAGGGGCCTTTTGCTTTTTTAACCAGCGGTTTTCTGGAATCGTATTTCCAACCTACATGATCATTCCTACAGTTATCTCGAAATGGTAATTCCCATAGTTTTTCTCATCGTACCAGTTGTAATCGCGAGAAAATAAACACCTGGCTGAAGATGGCTCACATCCAAACTAGTTTGGTGTTGACCTTCTGAAGTCATGGTAGCATAATCTGCAATCAATCTGTATCCAGTCAAATCGAAGAGTTCAATATTGACAGGAGAAGCAACTTTCAACACATAGCTGATGACAAGTTCATCGGCAACAGGATTTGTGTAGCGGATAGTACCCAGATCCTGGTTTGGAGACTTGGTATTATTCGCCGCCGTTTCCCGTGGGGTTCGTGACGCATCATAATGACTTTCTTCCCACTGGAGTCCGTAGGTCATCGTAAGACAGAATTGGTCGCTGCAATTCAAAGTGGAATCAGCCATAGTCAGACATACTGTATAAATACCTGGTTCTTCATACACATGATGAGGATTTTCTTCGGTAGAAGTTTCTCCATCATCAAAATCCCAGAACCAAGTCGTATGATCCGTTCCTCCTGTGCTGTTATTGTTAAAGAAAACTACGCCTTCGTCATTTTGCTCAAAACTAAAGTTAGCATTGCATTCCCCTGAAGAAATAGGCTGTACAACTACTTGATGACATATATCGCTGACACAACCATGGGCATCCATGATGAGCAGGCAGACGGTGTACGTACCGGGTTCCTCATAGGTATGATATGGATCATTATTATCACCGAAATGCCCATCACCAAAATTCCAGGAGTAGGAAGTGATATCATATTGGCTGGTAGAGGTGCTGTTGAAATGAATCTGTAAAGTGCCAGGGATTTGTTCCCAGGTAAACTGGGCATGACACTCTTCTTCCCCAACACCAACATGTACTTCATGACATAGTTCGCTCACACAACCTGTATTGTCTTCGATGCGTATACAGACCACATAGACACCTGGCTGGTCATAAATGTGAATAGGGTTGGTTCCATCTCCTGTGCCACCATCTCCAAAATGCCAGGTTGTTGAAATGATTTCATGTTCACTGGTCGATTGACTAAAAAAGTGGACCGTTAAAGAATCTATATCCCATGTGAATGCGGCGTGACAATCAGACTCTGGTTCTTCAACATGTACTTCATGGCATATATCACTGACGCAACCACTGGCATCTGTGATCAGCAGGCAAACCACATAAACCCCTGGCTCCTCGTATGTGTGATACGGATCATCTCCATCCCCGAAGTGACCATCCCCAAAGTTCCATGAGTAAGACGTGATATCATATTGGCTGGTGGACGTGCTATGGAAATGTATTTGTAAAGTGCCGGGGATTTGTTCCCAGGTAAATTGGGCATGACACTCTTCTCCCCCTTCGCCTACTTGTACTTCATGGCAAAGTTCGTCTACACAACCTGTATTGTCTTCGATGCGTATGCAGACTACATAAACACCTGGATGATCATAGATGTGAATAGGGTTAGTTCCTTCTCCAGTCCCTCCATCTCCAAAATGCCAGGTCGTTGAAATAATATCATGATCACTGGTGGATTGACTGAAGAAATGGACCGTTAAAGAATCTATTTCCCATGTGAATGCAGCGTGACAATCTGACTCTGGTTCTTCGACATGAACTTCATGGCATACATCACTGACACAACCATTAGCATCGGTGATGATCGGCAAACGACATAAACGCCAGGCTCCTCATACGTGTGATATGGATCATCTCCGTCACCATTATGTCCGTCACCAAAATTCCATTGATAAGAAGTGATATCATATTGACTGGTAGACGTACTGTTGAAATGGATCTGTAATGTACCGGGGATTTGTTCCCAGGTAAATTGGGCATGACACTCACCTGTAGTTTCTTCTACATGCACTTGATGACATTCCTCACTGACGCATCCAACTTCATTTGTGATGACCAGGCAAACATTATATACTCCAGGCTCATCATAGTGGTGTGAAGGATTCGGACCATCACCCTGCGACCCATCTCCAAAGAACCATTGGAAGGAAACGATATCATGGTCACTTGTGGATGTATTGGTAAAATCAACTTCATAAGTTCCATCAAATTGTTCCCAAGTGAAATTGGCATGACATTCTGATTCTATTTCATTTACAGTGACTTCATGGCATACATCGCTGACACATCCTTCACTGTCATGAATAACCAGGCATACCAGGTATACACCGGGTTCGTCATACGTATGGTATGGATCATTGTTATCACTCGTACCTCCATCTCCGAAGGTCCATGAATAAGAGATGATATCATTCGGACTGGTAGAAGTGCTATTAAAATGAATTTGCAATGTTCCCGGTATTTGTTCCCAGGTAAACTCAGCATTGCACTCCCCATCAGGTGCTTCAACATGCACTTCGTGACAAACATCACTAACACATCCATCTGCATCGGTTATGATAAGGCATACCAGGTATACACCGGGTTCATCATACGTATGATATGGATCATCGCCGTCACCTTGCTCTCCATCCCCGAAAGTCCAGGAATACGAAGTGATATCAAATTGACTGGTGGAGGTGCTATTGAAATGAACTTGTAATGTTCCTGGAATTTGTTCCCAGGTAAATTGGGCATGACATTCTTCTGAAGACAATGGTTGCACAGTGACTTCGTGGCAGACATCATCTTCACATCCTGATTCGGTTTCGATGGTCAGGCATACAAGGTAAGTACCCGGTTCATCATAGGTATGGTTTGGATTTTCACCATCTCCGTTATGGCCATCGCCGAAGCTCCAGAAATTCGAAATGATTTCCTGTTCGCCGGTGGAGTTATTATTGAAATGAATAGTAAGGGTGTTTGGAATTTGTTCCCAGGCAAACTGGGCATTACATTGCGCAAAAGCAGCCGGAGCAGCCAGACACAACATCATAAAGGAGAAAAGGTGACGTAGTGATTGTTTCATAGCTGTAAGTATTTAAATATTGGTCTTGTTTTGATCGTACTTTAAAGAAGATACAAGCGGCTTTGATATGCTGCCTGCTATTTATCAGTATTGGGGAGTAATTGAAAAGGTCAATCCTGTTGGTAGAAAATGGACAGTGTTGACGACTTCACTTTATTCGTAATGGCTTATGGAGAATTCAAATGTAGCTTTTTGTTCCTATGGGTGGATAGATAGAAAAACATAAATGTGTTTAAGCTTATTAACCTGCTTATTATGAATATTTACCTCTTAACCTTTCGCCCAGGATCCAGAATCCTTTTCGTTTGCGGATTTTGTAATAGCCTGTGACATATTTTTCAAGGTGATGTATGGCTATATCCGGATCATCGGTCAGTGTGACATAGTTGAGGTCCTTTGCCGAAATGGTGCCTTGTTGGAGCATAAGATCAAGATATTCCATCAGTGGCGTATAATACTCCGTACCCATCAACACTACAGGAAAATGATGGATCATCCCGGTTTGCACTAGTGTGAGCGTTTCAAACATTTCATCCATGGTCCCCCATCCTCCGGGCAGCACTACAAAGGCATAAGAGTATTTCAGTAAAAGGAATTTGCGGACAAAGAAATACCTCAGGGTAATCGATTCATGCATGTATGGATTGGGCTTTTGCTCCTCAGGCAATTTAACATTACACCCCACACTCCTGCCACCTGCTTCAAAGGCTCCTTTATTAGCGGCTTCCATGATACCTGGACCTCCTCCTGTCATGACGGTAAACCCTGTTTTGACGATGGCTCTTCCCACGGCCTCAGCCATCTGGTAATATGGGTGCCCGGACTTAAAGCGTGCAGATCCAAACACCGTCACGCAAGGACCCACAAAATGAAGCTTTCGGAATCCCTTGATAAACTGAAAGAAAACCCTGATTGTAAATGCCAACTCACTGCTTCTGGACTTGGGACCCTCGAGATACTCATACTCTTTCAAAAGGACCTTTTGACGAGTTGGGTCGGGTATCGGAGGAGGTTGTGGTGTCGAAGTAGTCATATTTATGGATTGGGCCAAGAGCTGAATTTACCCATAGGGCGGGTTGCTAATTTAGGTGAAGATTTAATTACACCATGACGGCTTTCATTTTCAAAAAAGCCTCAGCAGGCTCTTTCTTACCGGATATCATAGCTCGGTTAGTTAATTCGTCCTGGCTGATCTGACGGGAGAATAGTCTCCAGATAACCTGGTCATCAATATGGACTTTGGTGACTGAGTAAGTTGGATTGGCTTCACTAAAAGCCCAAGAGCCATTATTGTATTCAAGATGGTATTCTCCACCTCCAGGTCCGGTTACAAAAAGTGAAAAAGTATCTCCGTTTTCAGCGTAAACAGAATTGAGGTAGTAAGGTAATGCCCTTAGGGATGTGTCCAGGTAGGGTTTAAAAAACCGCTCTTCAAACAAAGGAGAAGCACCACCTATTGCTTCCCGAATCTGTTGTTGGTGATGCCATTTTTCGGTGTATTCGCGGGCGATGTGAAACCAGTTTTGGGATTCAGATTCTCCAGCCCAGGCTACTGAGAAAATAGCTTTTTCAAATGGAGGTAAGCTTTTTAAATGATCACTGTACGAAGGATTAGTGATTTCTAGTAATGCAATCAATACTGCCGGGCTTACTCTTTTCATGGCCTTGACCCAATCCTGATTGATCGTGTTGAGATACTTCACCACATCCTGTAATCCATTTGAATCAGGTGTGACACTATCCCTGTAATCGTCCCTTGAGGAGGATAGTGAACGGACATTTCCATCCAGCAAGTGAGCAGCAACATCTTTGACATTCCAGGCAGGGGAAAGGGTTTGCTTTGACCAGTCTTTCACAGAAAGGGATTTGAGTAATTCGATCAACAATTGATCGAGCTCAGGAATCAAGTGAACGGTGGGAATAGGAACATCTAAAGACATTCTCAAATGTATTGATTAAAGCGATTGGAGAGGCCTTGATTAGAATTGGCATGGAATTTGGCTTGTTTCCCGATAGGTAAAGACATACTTACCCCCGATTGTATGATTTTATTAAAAAGCACTTTCGTACTATTCATGCTCATGGCGATGAGCCCAAAGGAGACCTTGAAACCTCATGTGCTGTCGTATATCGATGCCTATAAGTTTGTGGCGATAGATGAGATGGTCAGGTCAGGAATACCGGCAAGTATCACCATGGCACAGGCGATTCTTGAGTCAAATGCAGGCGTATCAAATCTTGCAAAACAAACCAACAATCATTTTGGAATAAAATGCAAAGATTACTGGACCGGGAATGCGCATTTTCATCCGGATGATGATCGAGATAATAAGGGGAATTTAATTCCATCCTGTTTCAGGAAATACGATTCAGTAAATGCATCGTATGTTGATCACAGTGAATTCCTGATGAATAGCCCGCACTATCAACCTCTCTTTGTGTATGATAAAACGGACTACGAACATTGGGCCAAAGGGCTTGAGCTGTGTGGATATGCTTCTGATCCTGATTATGCAAACAAACTCATCAAGACCATAAAACTGTATGGGTTGCACGAACTGGATTACTATACGATTGAATATGTAACCCCGGCTTCCCTTAGTAAAAAGGGCGATGTGGGGGCCTCCCAGAAATAAAAGATTACCTGCCAGTGTTGAGGTGGGAAAGAGAAGTTCATTTTTCAGTCGCCAAAGCCTAACCGAACCTGGGAAACCAATCTCACGTAATGAAGTATTACATCTCTTCCGGGATCTCGGATGGCTTTGGTGTTTTTCTTACCGCATTGGCTATATCTTTCCGATGACGGTCGCGTGCCCTGAAAATATCGAGGCCCATAAATAATGCAGCCTTAAAGGAAGTAGGATCTGCTTCATTCTTGCCAGCAATTTCATATGCAGTACCGTGATCTGGAGATGTCCGTACATAAGGCAAGCCGGCCGTATAATTAACACCATCGTGGAAGTGTAGCATTTTGAAAGGGATCAGTCCCTGGTCATGATACATCGCCAATACAGCATCAAACTTCTTATGATTCATAGATCCGAAAAAGCCATCTGCGGAATAAGGACCCATGATAATCTCTCCTGATTTTTTGGCTTCGATGATCGCGGGACGGATGATTTCTTCTTCTTCTTTACCCAGGAAACCATTTTCTCCAGCATGAGGGTTCAATCCTAAAACAGCAATCACAGGGCGGGCAATACCGAAGTCGATTTGAAGCGATTTGATAAGCATATCCAGCTTAGTCCGGATGTTTTCTCTTGTGATCGCTGGTGGTACCTGGCTCAATGGAAGATGACCAGTCACCATAGCCACCTTTAGCGTATCTGTGACCATCATCATCAGGCCTTCTTTGATGCCAAATTCATGCGCGAGATATTCAGTGTGACCTGGATACTGGAATCCGGCCATTTTCATGGCGTTTTTGTTGATCGGGGCAGTGATCAGGAGATCGATATGACCCTCCTTCAGATCCCGCACCGCACGGTCAAGTGCGATATGGGCGATTTTACCACCTTCTTCTGTTTCCTTCCCCAGGGCTATGTTGATATTGTCCTGCCATACATTGACCACATTGATCTTCTGGTGATAGATCTTATCGGCTGTACCCGTAGTATGAAAGGTGAAGTCACCTGGATTTACGATGTTCTTATGATAGCTCACCACTTTGCTGGATCCATAGATGACTGGAGTGCAAAGTTGCGTGACAGACGGATGTCCGAGTGTCTTGATGATGACCTCAAGGCCAATGCCGTTGATATCCCCGATGGTGATGCCTGCCCTGATTGTTCCCATTTGAATTTACTACGTATTAAGATTATATTGGACAAAGATACAATTCGATAGTGGAGTCTGAGGACTCTGAATAGCCCTTTACTGGTTTTGAGGACATTAGCCGTAATCCGGAATGATGACAATCATAGTCTAAACTGATTGATCTCAGTATGTATGCCTCTTGTATTGAGGTAGCTTTAATACGTGAAAGTGAATTAATATGGTTGAGCAATAAGCAATAAATCAAACTTTCAAATGGCGAATATGAAAACCACACTAATCATTCAAATCTTCACGGGCATTGGGGTATTGTTTGCCATACCTTCCTGTACATATGATGAGGTATTGCCTTATAAACCGGATCCGGGAGTAGAAGTATTTTTCGCACAGGATATTGTTCCCATTTTCAACAGCAGTTGTAATGTGGCGGGATGTCATAATGGCACAGTAGCTCCGGATTTAAGACCGGAGAATGCTTATGATGCACTTTGGACTGGTGGCTATATCAACGTTGAAATTCCCGCGGAAAGCGAATTGTATTTATGGATGACGGAAGTAAAAGGGCCCATGCCACCACTTGGAACTAACGCCACTAACAATGCAACAGTCCTCCAATGGATAGAGCAGGGAGCTTTGGAAAATTAACCGACCATAATCAAAACATCATGAATACTACGAGCCATAAAATATTCAGTGTGTTCTTCCTTCTTCTGATGCAAGGGTTTAGTCTGTTGGCGCAGGATGCAGATACGGTGGTGGTGAAAAGTAAGCCAGTCAAAAACACCTTTGAAAGTATTTTTATCATCGACAACCAGACGGTAATGGTGCCGTACAAGAATACATTTGAGTTTGACATTCAACACCGTTTCGGCCTCGTCGAAAACGGGTATCAGGATTTCTGGGGACTATTTGCTCCTTCCAACATCCGCCTTGGTTTTGGATATGTGCCGATTGACAGGCTCATGGTTGGATTTGGTTTAACCAAGCAAAACCTGACCTGGGATTTTAATGCCAAGTATGCCATTCTAAAACAAATGACCTCTGACGGAAGTCCGGTAAGCATTACATATTATGGAAATGCAGCCATGGATACACGGAAGAAAGAACAGTTTCCTAATCCTGTCGCATTTCAAAGTACCGAACGCTGGTCTTTTTTCCACCAGCTTTTAATCGGAAGGAAAGTTTCAGATAAGTTTTCGTTTCAGGTGGGGGGTAGTGTTTCACACTTCAACGCTGTTTATCCTTCAGTAGATGAAGAAACAGGTGTGGTGGAAGACCTGGACAATGACCTTTTTTCAATCTCTGCTGCGGCAAGATATAAGATCTCTGGTTCCACCAGTTTATTGATTAATTATGATCAACCCTTGACGACGCGTCCATCGACTGATCCTGAATCACCAGATACGAAGGAACCTAAACCAAACTTAGCGCTTGGTATTGAATTTACGACCAGCGCACATCAGTTCCAGATCATCATTGGAAATTTCCAAAGCATTGTACCTCAACGTAACAACTTTTACAACCAGAACTGGGGCTTTGGAAGTGATGAGTTTTCACAATGGGATCCGGAATGGCTTATCGGATTTAACATGACGCGTCTGTGGAGCTATTAATTCCAAAATCACACAACCACTTAATTCATATCTACCATGAAAGAAAATCTAAACAGTAAGAGTTCGCGAAGGAAGTTTCTTTCGCTCGGCCTCCTGAGCGGAGCAGGGCTGCTTACCCAAAAAGTTGAAGCGATGTCTCCAGAAGTCTATGAAGGAGAAAAAGTCACGATGCTGACGGCAGACGGAAAATTAGTAGAAGTAAGCAAGGAAGTTCTTGAGCAGTCTGCCAACCGGGAGAAAGCCCGGAATCAAGATATTCTGAAGTGGTCAGCATCAGCCAAAAAATCAATGCCATAATCATGGAAGAAAAGAATATCGAAATAAACAATCCACGCAGGGATTTTATAAAAACTGCTGCGTTGGGTGTAACAGCCGCAGCGTGTGGAAGTGCAGTATGCGGATGTGGGGGGAAAGACAAAGGAAAAGCCGATGGGGAGCAGGTAGTATTACTATCCCCGGACGGTGAATTGGTAAGTATTGATTCCTCTCATCTCAGATACCCACACAAAACTGTTGGTGTGTCACGTGAAGAAGCAAGAGAAGGTATACCGGGACGGAAATTTGTTATGGTCATCGATCTGGCCAGGTGTAAAAACGCCAGGAAGTGTGTCACCGCTTGTCAGAAAATGCACCACCTGCCTGAGGAAAAAGAATGGCTTCAGGTCAGGCTGATGAAAGATAGCCATGATGCGGCACCGTATTGGTTTCCTAAAACGTGTTTTCATTGCGATAATCCTCCATGCGTAAAAGTATGCCCGGTTGATGCAACATTTAAGAGGACGGATGGATTGGTATTGATTGATACCGACAGATGTATTGGTTGTAAATTCTGCATGGCCGCCTGCCCATATTCTACGCGGGTCTTCAATTGGTCAGAACCTGATCTGCCTGAAGAAATCAAATGCCTTGATTATTCTCCTGAAACAAGTGTTCCTTCCAAACTGGGAACAGTTGAAAAATGTGATTTCTGCCCGGACATGGCGAGAGAAGGATTACTGCCAGATTGTGTAACGGCGTGTCCTAACGGCGTCTTCTATTTTGGCGATCAGAATGAAGATGTGGTGACCAATGGAGATGAAACCATTCGCTTTAGTGACATCATCAGAGATCGTGGAGGATACCGTTTTGCCGAAGAGTTGGGTACCGAACCAAGAGTTTGGTATCTCCCACCGAAGGACAGACTATTTCCAGTCGAGCGTGGGTTGGAAGATTTACCTGAAGAAATAAAAGATCGCTACAAAGCTATCCTTGAAGGAGAAGGATAGTGTAGAAGAGAACCATTGAAACTATTGTAATGAACGATTAATTATTGCAGAAATGATGAAGATATCGAATACGGGGAATCAGATCCTTAAAACCTTCGCCCCACAGTTGGAGCGAACCAGTTTTCGGGAAACATTGTGGATTGGCTTCTTGCTTATCATTATTGCCAGCGGTGTTTATGCCTTATATCTCCAGATCGTGGAGGGACATGGCGTAACCGGAATGCGTGATAATGTGGTCTGGGGTATTTATATAGCCAATTTTATTTTCTTCATCGGGATCAGTTATGCCGGTGCTGTCATCTCTGGTTTCCTACACTTGTTAAAAATTGAATGGCGAAAACCAATTATCCGCATTGCGGAATTGATCACTGTGATTGCGACATTTATCGGGCCGCTGTATATTTTGCTTTGTGTTGGAAGATTGGACAGGTTGCATCACCTTGTATTATTTGCAAGGCTTCAATCACCGATTACATGGGACGTCCTGGCGATAAGTACTTATCTCGTGGGCGGGCTTATCTTTTTATACCTGGCCACCCTAAAGGACTTTGCGATTTATCGTGACAGCACAGAACTAAAATTACCAAAATGGAAACGTCGTATTTTTAAATTCCTGGCCATTGGATATCAGAATACGCCATCCCAGGATCGAAGTGTGCATGTATCCATGAATCTCATGGCCATCATGATCATTCCTCTCGCCATTATCGTACACTCCGTGCTATCATGGATTTTCGGGATGACACTTCGGCCCGGATGGCACAGTACAATCTTCGGACCATACTTTGTGCTCGCGGCAATTTATTC
>DASXWI010000519.1:0-3751 GCA_036503755.1 Saprospiraceae bacterium
TGGCATAGTTCCATGTGCTGAACACTTTTTCACTTTCATCGTCTGAAGCAGTGTGAAAATTAGTAAATACGACTCCACCTATAAGTTTGTTTCTGGTGATGGGGTACCTGTATTCAGTTTCAAAATAAGCATAGGAGGGACCACGGAAACGACCTATGGTATATGCCCGGCCACTACGATTGTAAGTATCGGAACCAGTATACGGTAATTCGAGATAGGGGAGTTCACCGGAGGTCAGGTACGAAGCCCAATGCCAGAAAGCTAACACGTGTTCCGGATTCCTTTCGCTGAGGGAAATATATTTTCTGAAATCATAAAAAAGCTGCGTCGAATTCCTCGTGCTTCCAAGCCATTTTTGATTGTAACGAAAACCAATCTCTACATAATTACCACCGTATGAACGAATGGGATGTTCACGGTTATTAAATTGGAAAGCTAGCAATAGACCATTCGCACTATAACTCTTCGGATCGAAATTATATTTTTGACTATAGCGCAAATGCGGAGTACTGAATTCATCAGTGAGCCTGAGATCATCAATGTCTCCATATATGTCAAAGCTTATCCCCAGGCCGGCATAGGTATATTCACCAATCCTTCGATAAACTTTTTCATTTAGCCTGAGATATTTGTATTTGACAGGAAAGGTGCTATCCGATTCCGTAACTGGTAAGCCCGCCACATTCAGACCATCATCGCAATAATCGCTCTTACCTGTACCCAGGCTGTAATCCACCAGGCCATAATAAGACAATTGCCAATTCCCCTGTAGATTCCATTTGTTTTGAGGGCGGAAAACATTATGTCTTGCCTGCAACGTCAGGATGCCTTTGGTAGAGTAGGTAACACCTAGCGTGTAAACAGAATAACCGGTGTTTTCCGGACTTCCAAATTGTCTTCCGATCACAGTGTTTACCCCTATGACGCCACCAAGACTTGGGTTATATCCGATAACCGGTAAAATGGATACACTGGAGGGTGATTGTGCATCTTCAGGCTTTTCTTTAATCTTAAATATATGTTGCAGTACATCGATGGCATCTACTACCTGGACTGCAGAGGTGTCTTTGGTTTCAGCCTGTTGGGCTTGTATGCCTGTGCAAACAAAAACAAACAGAAATAAAGTAGATCTCCAAACTCTGGTGCAATTATATGAAGTCAACCTGAATCGCATAATTGGTTATAAGTTTAATTTCTGCTCTATTGTATTTAAAGATAGTGAACTGCACATAGACATCTTATGAAAATTACTGCAAGCCAATAAAAGCCATGACCATGGTTTTTTAATGACCAAGGCGCCCGGGTTTAAGTCGGACGCCTTGATGTTTTACCGGAGGATTAAGCGCATTCCGGCAGGAGGATGTTTTATAGGTCAGGGTTTTTTATTGAGTATCCCTTCTGATTTCAGTTTTTCAAATAATAGGTATGAATAATCTCTGGCCACTTTGTCCACATTTGTTGGATTGTAAGCTTCAGATTGTACTGACCAAACGATATCACCTGATTCGACATCATAAAGGTTGCTTTCAAAGAAGTAGGTTTTATCTTCTGTATAATACCCTGGTTCATACATATAGGAATTCATGCTGCCGTAATACCCTCCAAAGCTACCATAGTAGCCATAATAAGGAGTATATGTCGTAGTGCCAGGAACATAACGGGTTTCAGATTGCTCATCTACAAGGGCAGTAGTAAAAACCGCATCACATCCGGTTTCTCTGATCTTGGCCAGAATCTCATCTTTTGAAGGTTTCTGGGCAAGGAAATTTGGACCAAAAACTTCATAGCTTTTCACAACGTTGATACCTGCATCTGTGGCTGCTTTGGCCTGTGCATTTTCAACAGATTGTTTAGCACCCATATTATAAGCAATGGCAAACAAGAATATTTTCTGGAATTTACCGGTACCCATGACCTCTTTATTCATCCAGTTACCTGTGATTTTCATGGTTGGACTGCAGGCTGATAAAAACATCAGGGATGCTAAACCCAGAATCGAAACAATACTTTTCATATCAATCAATTTATAATTTAAATTTTTTGGTTTGTATTTGGGACGAATGGTGGAACCATTAATACGTCCTGTCAATATTGGCAAAGATACCTAAATTGAAGTTCATATATGGAGTCATAATCGAGCTGATTGTTCCTGTTTCACCACCAGACCAATCCATATATGTATTTGATGCCCACATGGGCATATTAAGTTGGGTATGGAATCTTATGCCGAAGGCAAGGATAGGATAATATTTAATGCCTGCGCCTGCCGCAACTGTAAACCTGGTATAATCAAAAGCTTCAGGATCTTCGACATCGAATATGGTAACGCCCCCATAAACCCCGGCATACCCTTCAAAGATCTCATTCCCGGCTCCTTTTAATACCCCTAGCAGCGCGTTGTGCATTTTCAGGTCACCAAGATCTTCAGGTGGACCGGAATAATAATAATAATAGGTCAACGGACTTTTGTGATAATTGTATTGCAGCTCAATAAAGAGATTCCGGGTAAAATCTTCCTGTGAGGTCCAGTGTCCGAAAGAAACATTCAGGCCAAAATTGTTACCGCCATCTGTATTAAATTCACCATAATATGTTTTTAACGGCATAGGAAGGGTGATCCCGTAATACGGATTGATTTGTGTGATTTGCGCATTGGATATATGGACGAATCCCATAAAACACAATAGGCAAATGAGATGGCGGGTCAGCATAAAGACATATTTTCAAATCAAAGATAAACGGAATCTAAATTGAAAAGAAGAATTTAAGAGTATGATGCCGCCCGTTTGCCAAAGATTCGTCATATTGTACAGGCCATGTTGATGAAACTGAATTGTCCAGGTAGGTATAACAATAAAAGTAACCGTTATCCATACGAAGACAAACCATGATTTTATTTCCATCGTTTGTCAGTTACATAAATTCCTTTTTGTAAGGAAAGCATGCTTGAGTGATACCGGTTACTTTCAGTAGTAATGATTTCCAGGCTTTAACTGTGTCACATGAAAAATATTACTTCAGCACATGGTCTACAGGATAGATGTTAAATTTACTATCACTGATGGCAGTGCCAAGGTTTACTCCAGCCAAGTCGACCGGTTTTCCGCCGGCTGTTTTCAAGCCTCCTTTCTTTAAGGTTTCGGCATCTTGTTTCCCGGGTATAATGTGATTTTTCACCACATTAGCAACTTCAGTTGCATTGGCAGGATTGGTCAGTTTTCCAAGCATATCTGTACCCAGATCTTCAAGGGCTTTGTTTGTTGGTGCCAACAATGTAAAAGCTCCTTTCAAGGCATCCCCAAGTAGTTTGTCCAATCCTGGAGTGGAGAGCAAATTTTTGAACATAGAGAGGTCAGCATTTTTTGCCAATGATGACATCAGCGCAGAGCCGGTGCTGAGGAGATTTGAACTTGTACCGCAATTGGTGGTTGAAGCCAGGATAATAAAGGCTACAAAAAATGAACGAATAGTCATGCTTCTCATTAGAATGGAATTTAAAGGTTTAAAAATGAACTACATTATTATGACCTGTTGACCAGGTTCCATAGTCGGCCTTTAGCTTCACAATTCAATTACCTCAGTTTTATAAAGTTAATTTCAATTCTTAAGAGATTCAACTTTGTCTCTGATAGCGCCTCCTACTTTTTTCTTGATGAAGGCCAGTATGATCAATGCTATTCCTGCTACTAAAACCTGCGTACCAAGAAGGACACTAATCCCAATAGCAGCAGTTCCAAGTTTGGTCATCACC
>DASXWI010000520.1:0-1769 GCA_036503755.1 Saprospiraceae bacterium
ACACAACCTTTCGCTGCCGTGTACGCATGGAGTACAGGTGCTATTTCACCATCCATACAAGTTTCCTCCACCGGACAATATAATGTGGATGTTTCAACACCTTGCAGCATTGCTTCACAAAATGTGGATGTGGTGCCTGACGACGATTGTGTTGTACCTGAGTTTCACAAAGACATTTATGTTCCAAATGTTTTCTCACCGAATGGAGATGGGATCAATGATGAGTTCAGGCTGAGCTTTGGGTCAGATCTTGTGATACTCGCATCGGATGGCACCATTTATGACCGGTGGGGAAATCTGGTCTATCATTCTAATGCATTAAACTTTGTTTGGGATGGAAATTTTGCTGAGGAATCCATGATGCCGGGTGTGTATGTCTACACTATCAAAGTGAAGTACACGGATGGCAATGTTGAACAGGAAGAAGTATTGGCGGGGGATTTGACATTGCTGAGGTAGAATATGAGACAGTAAGAAAGTAAGACAGTGAGAGAGTAAGAGTTATGATTGTGATTTTTAATCACTAATCAAATGTCACTCACCCTCACGCCCACTCCGAATTGGGTCTTTCATTCCTCTTCTACTTCTACTTTTACTTCTCCATTTTACTTCGATATTCTTTATTCCTTATATTCAATGGCCTTTCTGCCAATTCTCTCTCTGTCAGAAATTAAAGAATTCTTTGTACTTTCATTCTCCCTCTGCATAGATCTTTATAACACCTAATGCATACCACTCGTCCCTTCATACGGTTAGTTGGGTATTCCACCCTTCTCCTTTTCCTATTTGCCTCATTGCCAGGCAAATCACAGAACCTTGTGCCTAATTATAGTTTTGAAACCTTCACCGTCTGTCCTGTGACCTACAATGGGATTTGTGAACTTTTTGCTCCACCATGGGCGTGTGCTACTGAAGGATCTGCTGATTATTTTAATGCTTGTGGAAATCCATCTATGGCTGGTGTCCCTGACAATGCAATCGGATCCCAGGAAGCGCTTACCGGCGATGGATATGCAGGCTTTCTTTGCCGATGGCCCAACATCAACAATTACAGAGAATACTGCATGGTCCAGCTTACTGAACCCCTTGTCGCTGGTGAATGGTATTATGTTTCATTCTTCGTCAGTCCTGCTGAAACCGGATGTGGTGTTGAACAAGTTGGTGCTCATTTTTCGGCCACGGATCCATCACAACCGGGATTTACTACCCTTAACCTTGACCCCCAGGTAGAATCAAGCGGAGGGTATATGTCAGACTATGACATATGGACACCAGTTTATGGCTGTTTCCAGGCCGTTGGAGGAGAAATCTATATGGTCATTGGTAATTTTCATACTGATCCAGAAACTCCATTGGATCCTTTTTGCGATAATAATAGCGGGTATAGTTATTATTATCTTGAAGATGTGGTTGTGTTGGCAGGATCAGCTCCGGAAGAAATCATTGTTGATCTAGGAGATCCAGTCTTTGAGTGTTTCTCCTATGAAATTGACCCGAATCATGATGGCCCTTTCTTCGAATGGAGCGATGGCTCTTATGGCCCTACCCTGGATGTAACTGAAACCGGTGTTTACGTATTAACGGTGACAGATGGTTGCAATCTTGGGGTTGATTCAGTGGAAGTAACCATCGCAGGAAATTATACACCCGTTGATGTTGGACCTGATGAAGTCACCATTTGTAATGGGGACGAATACACGATCAACCTGGATCCTGATCTTGCTGAATATGAATGGAATGATGGCTCGAGCGACCCGGAATTTACGATT
>DASXWI010000521.1:0-4976 GCA_036503755.1 Saprospiraceae bacterium
ACGATAACTGTTTCCTGGAGTGTAACGGGGCCGACAACTTTATTGTAGGAATTTCGCCTGAGATCCGTTTGAAAGGGGATGATCAGGTTTGTCAAAATCAATCAGCCACCGCGATGGCTGAAGCTGGATTTAGTTTTTTCACCCCCGTAAATGTATCATGGCATTTAGAAGATGCCAGCGGAGCAATTGTGTTTACTAATCCTGGCTTGACCTCATCGTTTACCCACACCTTTAATTATCCTCCTGGTGAATACACGTGGGTCGCGACGAATACTTCAGACAACTATTGCACCGAAATCATTCGCCAGGTTATTTCAGTCACAGCGCTTCCGGAAGCTCCTTTAGGTATTCTTGGGGAAGAAAAAATATGCCCGGGACAACTTTATGGTTACACCATTGAAAGTGCAGGTGATTATGGAACGACCTGGTTTATTACAGATGGAAGTTCGATCACTACCTACAATGGTCAGTCGATCCAACATGCCTTCGGACCTGCTCCTCCTTATATTGTTCAGGCGTTTCATACTGATATTCAATATAACAATTGCGCATCGGACCCTATATCCATTACACTTGGCAGTGCAACAGATTTAGTGATCAATGGACCGGATGAAGTTTGTTTCAATGGCATAGATGCTTTTAACACCGAATATATCAGTGGTGCAGATTATTCCTGGGAGATCATCCCTGCTGATCATGGTGAAATCAGAAGAAGTGATTTAAATGAGGTATCTGTTTTCTGGTCGCAAACTGGCAATGCCACACTTCGGTTAATTATTTGCGGGGTAACGATTGACAAAGCTGTTCTTGTACGTGCACTTCCAGCATTTAATATCCTTGGTCCAACGGCTGCATGCGCTAATGAACTTACAGCCATCACAACGGATCTACCTCTTCTTGCCCATCAATGGGTGGATGAAAATGACAATATCATCAGCGTTCAAAATAATGTGCAGCTGGCGCCAGGTTCATTTGGTGTAGAGATCACAGATGGATTTGGATGTTCAAATGAAAAAACAGCACAGATCACTTCTTACCCTGCACCCACTGTTCATTTGTCAACTCCATATGGGAGATACTATTGTACAAACATTCCGGGAGGTGTATCTATCACCGCCAATACAGATGGGACAGATTATACTTTTACCTGGTTTCTTGATGATATAGAAATCGGTCCGGGTGGTCCAGTTTATGGCGTCACCTCTTTTGGTGAATATCATGTGGTCGTCACCAATCAATATGGTTGTAAAGCGGTTTCAGAAAAAATTTCTTTTGAAGATTGTTGTCCACCAAATAATTGCGGATCAGGATTGCCGGGAATACCTGGTGGGTGCCTGGCTATAGGGAATGATTTCAACATTGGATTGTTGGAAACTGAATGTCATATCCATCAGCATTCACCTGCATTTCCAGGGATTACTCCTGGTTCAACCTGGTGGGAAATAAGTAGCAGGAGTGAAGGCATTATCGCTACTGCAAATACAGATATATTAAACCATACTTATCAGAAGCCTGGATATTACCAGGTGGTCATGATTGCGTTGATCAATGGTTTCCCGTATGATGCAACAGTATGTGCACATGTTGATAAACTGGTAGATACAGTACGAGCTGTAGCTGACTTTGCATCAACAGGTATTTGTTCTGGTACGCCGGTCGAATTTGAGGACCTCACCACTTTCCTTCCTATGGAAACAATCGCTTCATGGAATTGGAACTTTGGTGATCCTGCGAGTGGAGCAGCTAATGTTTCAAGTGATCAACATCCTACACATAACTTTTCAGCACCAGGGACTTTTGAAGTCACCCTGACCATAAACCTTGTAAGTGGATGTCACACGATTAAAAAACGAATGGTCAATATATCCGGAGGCCCTGTATTACTTCCTCAATATGATTTTATCCATTGTGTAGATGAAGCCATGGCTTTTCAATTGCCTGGTGATTTGTATGATATTGAATGGAACTTTGGTGATCCGACTAGTGGGCTTGAAAATACGGCTCTTGAAAATTCAGTTTTTCACACGTTTAATGCCACAGGTACATTCCCAATTACTGTTGAAGCATATGATATATATGAATGTCGGAGCCAGACTGGTTTTATGGTTGATATCATACCTAACACCTTAAGTGGCCTCATAGATGTAAATCCATTACTTCCTTTATGTGCTGGTGATACGGCTGTGTTGACTGCACCTAGTGGTGGCATCTCCTGGGCCTGGAGTACAGACGAAACAACCTCTGTGATTGAAGTGTCTGAAAGTAATCAATACAGTGTGTTGATTACTGATCAATATCACTGTACATATTCTCCTCCTCCTGTGTTCGTTGAAGTATTTCCTAAACCTGAAGTAGTTATCAGGGCACGTGAGGTTTTTGGACCTGATGAATATGGGCCATGGTCTTCATCTCTTTCGATTTGTTATGGTAGTGAATTTGAACTTTCCGCATTTTCAACTGGTGCTGTCTCCTATCATTGGACAAATGGGGAAACAACCCAAGTTCTGCAATTCACAAGCGAAGGATCCAATCTTCCTGCTCCAGGAGAGTATGAGTATACCCTTACTACAATTGATCTATTCAATAATTGTATTTCAGACAGTTCATCCATACAGATTGAAATCTTTGAACTTCCGCAAACCCCGGTGATTTCTTTAGCAAGTGGTTCAGGCTGCAGTTTCAGTCCGAACATTCTTCAAGTCAACAACCCTGAGGTCGGAGTAATCTATACCTGGTCAGATGGACAGGAAGGGACTTCAATCACTGTAACAAAAGTTGGCGCTTACCAGGTGACCGCTATTAATCAAAATGGTTGTAGTGCTTTGAGCAACACGATCATTATTAATCCTTCTGCTCCGGTGGATCAAATTCCTGGTGGTTGTTTTGTTAAATGCGACCCTTTGAATGTTTGTTTACCTCCATTGAGTGATGTTTCATCGTATACTATATATCAGAATGGTAATGTCTTTCAAAGTGGTACAACATGGCCTTCTGATTTTGTGATCACTATGGACGGCAGCTATACTATAGAAGTAACCAGTACAAATGGTTGTGTCGCCACTTCAGATCCGTTGGATGTAGTATTATACACAGGAGTTGGTAGTATTACAGTTGAGACATGGTTGGATCAGGATGGAGATGGTGTCATTAGCAGCGGGGATGTATTACTCTCTGGCATTCCCGTTCAAATAATATCGGATGATGGATTGCATATCGGTAAAACCGAAACCGTTCCCGGAGGTCAATTCGTCTTTAAAGATTATCCTGCTACGCAATACCTGGCCCATATAGATCGCTCATTGCTTTCTTCTCAGTATATAGTTGTCATTGACAGTCTTATTGCACAGATTGCAACATGCGATGATTCGGTGGTAGTATCCCTTTTGCTGAGAGAAAATTGTACCGTAACAGGACCTGACCAGTTTTTTGAATTATGCCCAGGTCAATCATTGACTCTTGGTGATAGTACTTGGAATGATATCGGAACTTATGAGATGCACATGAGCAGCACGACCGGATGTGATTCAGTTTTCCAGGTTATGATCACGCCACCAGATAGTATTGAAATCAACGTGTCGGTCTGGGTAGACGTTGATCATGACGGCGTGGTATCGCCATCTGATACTACGATACAAGGTATTACCATCGTCCTTGACCGGCAGATCAGCTCTGACCCATTTACAGGCGTCACTGGTGCGAATGGAGAACTCAATGACATCTACCCAACTGGTAATTATGTGGTATTTGTCGATACCATGTTGCTTCCTCCGGGTTTGATGGTTGTTTATGGAGAAGAATATATACCGGATACTGTATGCGGTGTTGCAGAAATAGAATTCCTACTGGTATCCTCATGTACCGGAGTATTTATCATTCATCAAGAAACATTGTGTGCTGGTGATTCCATATTGGTGGATGGGCAATGGTTGACCGATGAAGGTCAGTATACCTTTGTCCACACGGATTCAGCGACCCTTTGTGATACGATCATTGATGTTTATGTCACCATATCTGAAGAAATAATCATTCAACCAACTGTTGATTGGAATTGCGAAACACTGGGTTCCATACAGCTTGAAATAACAGGAGCAGATCCTTTCATCATAACCTGGGATAACGGTTTTTCAGGTGACTCGTTGCTTAATGGATTAGATGAAGGAACCTATGCAGTGGTCGTCACTGATGAAAATGGTTGTAATGCAGCTGATACTATTGAAGTCATCGCATCTCCGGAATTGAATTTTAGTGTTTCGGGTCAATATTTAGTTGAAGAGGGGGATAGTGTGTTAATCAGTATCACCGGAGATATCAATGAACCCGGGCTGACTTTCGAATGGTCACCAGCTGGCATCTTGTCTTGTCCCACTTGTTCAACTTCGTATGCGACACCAACGAATGATACTATTGTGTCAATCCAAATTACGGATGCTGACAGTTGTGTATACTTTCTGGAAACTAACATTTTGATTACAACTGATACAACTCCAATAGATGAGATATTCGTTCCAAATGTTTTCTCTCCAAATGGAGACGGAATAAATGATTTCTGGCGGATCTTCAGTAAACTTGAAAACACACATGTTCAGGATCTGTATGTCTATGACCGTTGGGGAACGCTTGTTTTTTACAAAGAAGATTTTGTCTTAAATACCTTTATCGGCTGGGACGGCAAGCTCAATGGAAACAATATGAACCCTGGGGTATTTGTATACCAAGCCAATGTGACACTGGGTGATGGAAGAGAAGTGAAAGTGAAGGGGGACGTGACGCTGTTGAGGTAGGTCATCCATTTTTCACTTTTCACTTTTCATTTTTCACTCTTTCCAATCCATCCAAGATGCGTATGACTAAAGCTATCCTCATACTTCAAACCATATCCAAACACCCGGTCAAAGGAACTGTGCGCCAGAAAGATCAATCCAACCTGTATCAACAAATCATGATCAAGGTATATTCCTGCAAGGGTAACAATCGCC
>DASXWI010000522.1:0-3159 GCA_036503755.1 Saprospiraceae bacterium
TCAATTACCGCATGGCAGAAATCCAGATCCTGAAGAGCAAAGGGCAATTACACACTTTATTAAACTAAACAAAAATGAAAAAGTACAAAATCATACGGGTCGTAATAACCCTTAGTGCAGTTATCGGTGTCTTCTTCCTAATGGGTTGGGTGCTGACCAACAACAAAGCCAGAAATGAAGCTAAAACAGCTATTGTTGCACAAGGTCACGCAGAAGTACCTGTACGTGTAAAACGTGTTGAAAAGCAATCGCTTTTGCAAGACTTGAGTGTAAATGGAAAAATTGTGGCTGACCAGGAATTGAATTTTGCTTCTGAAAATTCAGGTCGTGTGATTCGAGTCCTGGTAGATGAAGGAGATCACGTTAAAAAGGGACAAACACTTGCTGTGATCAAAGCTGATCAATTGAATGTAGATGTAGAAGCTGCTCAAGCTGCTTATCAAAATGCATTACGTGATAAAGAACGCTTTGAAAGTGCCTTCTCCACTGGAGGAGTTACTCAGCAGCAATTGGATCAGTCTAAACTGAACCTTGAAACCACCGAAGCCCGTTTAAGACAGGCAAAGATTCGTGTGTCAGATACGAACATCAAATCTTCTATCAATGGTATTGTCAACAAACGTTATGTTGAGCCTGGTGCAGTCGTATCACCGGGCACACAGCTTTTTGAGCTCGTAGACATTTCGAGCATGAAGCTTAAAGTGAGTATCAATGAAGCTCAGATACCTTATATAAATGTAGGGGATAAAGTTACGGTCAAAGCAAGTGTATATCCTGATAAATCATTTGAAGGAAAGATTACGTTCATCGCCCCTAAAGCCGATAATACGCTAAGTTTTCCCGTAGAGATTAAACTTTCCTCAAATCCAGGTTACCAGCTTAAAGCCGGCATGTATGGTTCTGCTCATTTTCATTTTGATCAACCGGCACCGATTATCGCAATTCCACGAAATGCATTTGTTGGAAGTGTAGCCAGCAACCAGGTATACGTGATTGAAGGTGGAAAAGCGCATAAGCGAGATGTTGTGGCTGGACGTATCATGGGTGATGTCGTGGAAATTCTTCAAGGTCTTGGAGAAGACGAGACTGTGGTTACCAGTGGACAAATCAACCTGATAGATGGTAGTGCTATTACAATTTTACAATAAGGTTTTTAACCAAAAATACGGTCACCAATAGGATGACCACAAAAAAGTACATCAAATGAAATTAGCAGAAATATCCATCAAACGACCCTCCCTGGTTATCGTGCTGTTTACGGTGCTTACCCTAGGTGGTTTGTTGAGCTATAGTTCACTCAACTATGAACTACTGCCCAAGTTTGCACCTTCAGTTGTGGCGGTCACCACGATTTATCCAGGTGCTTCGCCAAGTGAAGTAGAGAACACAGTTTCGAAGACCATTGAGGAGACAGTTTCCTCCATGGAGAATATTAAAAAGCTGGAGACAAGGTCTTTTGAAAGTGTTTCCCTGGTCACAATTACACTCAAAAGTGGCTCGGATGTGGACTATGCGCTAAACGATGCGCAGCGACGTATCAATGCAGTGATGAAAGACCTGCCAGAAGATATTGAGCCGCCATCACTGAATAAGTTTTCATTGGATGATCTACCGATCATGACACTCTCTGCGTCTGCCGATATGGACGAAGCAGCATTTTATGATTTGATGGATAAACGTGTTGCACCCGTGCTATCTCGCGTAAATGGTGTAGCGAAAATAAATCTCATCGGTGGCCAGGAACGTGAAATCCAGGTTAGCATCGATGCTAATAAATTGGAAGCATACAACCTGTCATTACTACGCGTGAAGGATGCCATCCTTGCAGCTAATCTTGATTTCCCTACAGGTAGCGTACAGACACAGGAGCATGATGTGTCCGTTCGTCTTTCTGGAAAATATACAAGTATCGATGAACTGCGTAATCAAGTTATAGCTACCGGAAAGAATGGTGAGCAAATCCGCTTATCAGATGTAGCCGATGTACAGGACAGGCAAAAGGATGTGGACAAAATGGCCAGGGTCAATCAGCAAAATGCGATCGTGGTACAAGTCATGAAACAATCTGATGCTAATGCCGTAGCCGTCAGCGAACAAATTCGTGCGAGTGTGGACAAGATGGAGAAAGATTATGCTTCCGTAGGCCTTGATCTGAATGTAGCCAATGATAGTTCAGAATATACGCTTGCTTCTGCCAACGCAGTACTATTTGACCTTGTGCTGGCCATTATCCTTGTTGCGTTTGTGATGTTGTTTTTTCTTCATAGCATTCGTAATGCACTTATTGTCATGGTCGCCATTCCGGCTTCTCTTATCGCCACATTTATTGGGATGAAGTTGCTCGGCTATTCGCTTAACCTGATGTCCCTGCTGGCGCTTTCGCTGGTAGTTGGTATTCTGGTAGATGATGCTATCGTCGTTCTCGAAAATATATACCGTCACATGGAGATGGGTAAAAACAGGGTGCGTGCGGCATATGAAGCAACAAAAGAAATTGGTTTTACAGTGACATCCATTACATTAGTCATCGTGGTGGTATTTGTACCTATTGCACTGAGTACAGGTTTAGCTGCAGATATTATCAAACAGTTTGCGGTCACGGTTTCGATCGCAACTTTGTTTTCATTATTGTCTTCGTTTACCATCGTACCATGGCTTTCTTCCCGTTTCGGAAAGCTCGAAAAGATCACCGGTAAATCATTTTTCGGAAGAGTGATTATTCTTTTTGAAAGAGAATTGCATTTATTTACCCAATGGGTATCCAATATTTTGAAATGGTCGCTTGCACATAAGAAGACTACACTAGGTGGAGTATTGGTATTATTGATATCGTCCTTTTACCTGGTAGGAGCGGGCTATATTGGTACTGAGTTTTTTGCAAAAAGTGACCGTGGTGAATTCCTGGTCCAAATTGAAATGCCTAAGAACGCTTCGATCGAGCAAACCAATTTTATGACTCGCCAGGCGGAAGAATTTCTGCAAACCAAAAAGGAAATTACTACAATCATAACCACTATTGGTCAGTCCAGTGATGGTATGGGGGCTTCACAATCTTCACCCTACAAAGCAGAAATCGTAGTAAAGCTCGTCGATAAAGAACAACGGGAAGATGCGTCCAATATCTATGCCGCCAAAATCAGAAAAGAACTTGCACCGATC
>DASXWI010000523.1:0-4142 GCA_036503755.1 Saprospiraceae bacterium
ACAATTGAACCTTTTATGCGTTCTTTGTACCATTAAACCGAATATGACCAGATCATTAGCCATAGTAATCACAGGAATTTTTTTCCTGTTTCTCACTACTTCTGCTGTTGGGCAGGAAGTGGGCATGGCTAGTTACTATCATAGTGGATTGACAGGTTATCGTATGGCAAATGGAGAGCGTTACAATCCTGATGAACTCACTTGTGCTCATCCTACTCATCCAATAGGCAGTATCCTTAAAGTCGCTTGCAAAGACAATCCTGATCAATCCGTGATGGTGATCGTGACCGACAGAGGACCGCATGTCAAAGGAAGGATAATCGATTTATCCAGAAGAGCTGCCAAAGAACTTGGTATCATCCAAAAGGGAATTGCAGAGGTTGCTGTTGCCCTTGTCAAAAAACCTAATGAACCTCTTGTGGTTTTAGAATAGGCTACTTCCTTTCCAATCTTTTTCCGAAAACAATATTGAACAAGTGCACCATTGCATGCTTACAATTGCATCAGCAATTTTGTAGGATCTTCAAGTAATTCTTTTACGCGTACAAGGAAAGTTACACTTGTGCTTCCATCAATTACGCGGTGATCATAAGACATGGCGACATACATCATCGGACGAATAACAATTTGCCCGTTGACGACCACAGGTCTTTCCTGGATGTTGTGCATTCCAAGGATTGCAGACTGAGGTTCGTTGATGATAGGTGTACTTAATAAGGATCCGAAAATTCCTCCGTTCGTAATTGTAAACGTACCACCGGACATTTCTTCCAAGGTCAACTTACCTGTTCTAGCTTTATCTGCAAGCTCTTTGATTTTGAATTCGATTTCATCAAAGCGAAGCGATTCTACATTATGCACAGGTGGAACAACCAAACCTGTTGGTGTAGAAATAGCAATAGAAATGTCAACATAATCATGATAGATAAGGTCTTCGCCATCTATATGTGCATTGACATCTGGTTTTTCTAGAAGGGCTTGTGCGCAGGCTTTTGCGAAGATGGACATGAAGCCGAGCTTGATGCCATATTTCGCTACAAACTGATCCTGGTATTTGGCACGTAATGCAAGGATAGCGGTCATGTCCACTTCGTTGAAAGTGGTGAGCATGGCCGTATTGTTTTTAGCGGACACCAACCTTTTAGCTATGGTACGCCTCATCCTGGTCATTTTTTCTCTTCGATCAGAACGACTGAACAGGGCTGATTCAACAGATGGTATTTTGGTAGTTGTAGCAGGTGGAGGAGAAGTCACTACAGGTTGAACAGGCTTTTCTGTTACTGCTTGCAATGCATCTGCTTTGGTGATGCGACCTTCTTTGCCTGAACCTTCAACATTGGAAGGATCTACATTTCCTTCTCTGAGTATTTTTCCTGCAGAAGGAGATGGAATTGGTTTGGTTGCTTCTGGTTTCTTTGGAGCAACTGGAGGAGGAGTAGTAGTTGGTGGAGTCGGTTCTACTGGTTTAGTAGTAGAGGGTGCTTCCGTATTTGATTTTACGCTGGTATCAATCCTGGCCACCAGTGCGCCAATGGCGAGATCATCACCTTCTTTCGCAACATGGATCAATTTTCCCTCAGCTTCTGCAGGAAACTCCAGGGTTGCTTTATCTGATTCAAATTCACAAATTGGTTCGTCCAGTTTAACAAAACTTCCATCCGGCTTCAGCCACTGGGACAATGTCACTTCATTGATGGATTCACCAATGACCGGAACTTTCATTTCTACAACACTCATAATCTTTATGATTTCGGGTGCAAAAATAGTGTTTTTAACCCCCAAATCGGGAACTGGAAAATATTTAAACTTTTTTCAATCTGGAGGTCATAAATGGGCAAGTAGAATACACTTATAGGTGGCTCATTGTCTTATACTATGGATGGAATGATAGAATGAAGACTATGAGATGATTTATTTGATTAACCCTTAAAATGTTAAACAATGAAACAGATTGTCAAAGAAGAATACCCTCATTCTGAGTTGACGGGTAAAATAATTGCCTGTGCCATGGAAGTACACAGGATATTGGGAAATGGATTTCAGGAGGTGATTTATCAAAGAGCCCTTGCCATTGAAATGAGTCTCCAGGGTTTGTCCTTTAGTCGCGAAATGGAAATGGATATTTATTACAAGGAGAATCACATTGGAACGCGACGGGTTGACTTTTTCGTTGAAGAAACGATCATGCTCGAACTTAAAGCAGTCAAACACCTTGAAGATGTACATCTTGCTCAAGCGATCAATTACCTCGAAGCATATGGAATGGATATAGGTTTGCTGGTAAATTTCGGAGACATCAGCCTTCGATTCCATAGGGTGATGAAGCCGAAGAAGAAAAGACAATGATTCATCTTAACTCACTGTCTTAAACTATGATTAAAATGATTAAATGAACACTATGAATACTGAATACTTTGATTTCATTTTGTCAGCAGGATCATTCAATCACCTCATAGTATTCATTTAATCATTCTAATCATAGTAAAGACGAATAATGGGATGATCACTATGAGAAATGAATACTTTGATTATTGAAAGACATTGTGATTGATGAATCAAAAATCATAGTATTCATTTAATCATTTTAATCATAGTAAAGACATTATTTTTTAGTAACAGTCAACGACAACTCTTTCAACTGTGCGTCATCAATAGTGGATGGCGCATCAATCATCACATCTTTCCCTTGGTTGTTTTTTGGAAAGGCAATAAAGTCACGTATCGAGGTTTCGCCTTTCATCATCGCACACAAACGGTCAAAACCGAAAGCGATACCTCCGTGTGGTGGAGCGCCATATTCAAAAGCACCCATCAGGAATCCAAATTGATTCTCTGCCTGCTCCGGTGTAAAGCCTAACAGTTTAAAATTCTTTTCCTGTAAGGCACGGTCATGGATACGGATCGAACCACCACCAATCTCTACACCATTGATCACAAGATCATAAGCATCGGCGCGTAAGTTCTTCATGGTTTCATGATCGCCATCGAGCATGCGATCGATATCGCTTGCTTTTGGTGACGTGAAAGGATGGTGCATAGCATGAAAGCGATTAGCTTCTTCATCCCACTCCAACAATGCAAAGTCAACGACCCACAGAGGTTTGAATGTTCCAGGGTCCCGCATTCCTAAGCGTGATCCCATCTCCAGGCGCAATTCATTTAATTGCTTGCGTACTTTATCTGTTTCACCTGAAAGGATGAGGATCATATCATTTGCACCGGCCCCTGCTTTTTCGCACCATGTCTTAAGTTGATCGTCACTATAATATTTTGAAATGGAGCTCTTGATACTGCCATCAGCTTGTAACTTGATATTGACCAATCCTTTCGCACCAATCTGCGGACGTTTTACCCATTCAGTAAGATCATTGAGCATTTTGTTTGAATAGGTTTCTGCTTGTCCAGGTACACAAATACCAACGATGAGTTCTGCATCATCGAAAACAGAAAAACCATGTCCTTTGGCAAGGTCATTAAATTCTACAAACTCCATCCCGAAACGCACATCAGGTTTGTCAGATCCATAACGTGTCATCGCTTCATCATAAGACATCCTTGGAAAAGTACCGAGATCGATATGTAAAATGGAGTGGAATAAATGTTGTGTCAGACCTTCGAATGTCTGAAGAATATCTTCGCGAGTGACAAATGCCATCTCGCAATCAATTTGTGTAAATTCAGGTTGGCGGTCTGCACGAAGGTCTTCATCCCTGAAACATTTTACAATTTGAAAATAACGGTCCATACCGGCTACCATCAAAATTTGTTTGAAGGTCTGCGGAGATTGTGGCAATGCATAAAACTGTCCTGCATTCACCCTGCTGGGTACAATAAAATCTCGTGCACCTTCGGGTGTGCTCTTGATCAGGTTTGGTGTTTCAACTTCAATGAAGTTGGCTGCAGATAGATACTTCCTTGTTTCCAGAGCTACCTTGGCGCGAAACATCAGTTTTTCCTGTACCGGGTTGCGTCGGATATCGAGGTAGCGATATTTCATGCGTAACTCATCCCCACCGTCAGTTTCATCTTCGATCGTAAAAGGAGGAACTTTGGATGCATTCAAAGTAGCAAGAGATGTAGCTACGATTTCTATATCACCCGTTGGTCTGTTTGGATTTTTACTCGTGCGTTCTCTGACCAGG
>DASXWI010000524.1:0-3206 GCA_036503755.1 Saprospiraceae bacterium
AATGCAAAAGTATATGCTGTGGGAGGTATTTCAGCTGCAATTAACCATTCTTCAGCTATATTTCCATTGTCAGTGTCTAACGTCCTATTAGGAACAAAAGTTAATTCGGTGAATTCCGGAACTTCCAGGGAAGAAACTGCAGTATCTACATCAACTCCTTTTGCCTGCCAGGTGGCTATCAGTGCTCTGACATCTTCATTCAAAAATTCAGTTTCGATGATAAATGGACCGCTCCTGTAATCACGTCCATTATGTGAAAAATCTATTCCGTCTTTTGTTTTATTTGGATTAATGATCCATTTCACCGGTACCGAATATGTGTTGACGAGATCATAGATCAGGCCATACGGCTTTAACGCATTTGCTGCCGTTTGAGGCAATCTTCCCATGTTAATAATATAAGAACCTGCATCTACCATGATTGTCCCATTTGGATCGAGGCATGAACCACAACAAAAAATACAGGTTACATTAAGGTCTAGAATAGCATCTGATTCGGTCCAATTGTTGATTGCGTCTGGTTTCAACAAGCCACCGCCAGCATCGTTTGATATCGCAGCCTGAAGCTCACTGCCGGCACCACCTGCAGGAGTGCAGTCATATTTGGCATTGTCGAGTTCTGTATTGAACCGGACTACATCATCATCACCTAAACCAGTTGCGGGTTTCTCCGATTCATCATCAGTGCTATTATTAAGCGACCAATTTCCATCCATTTGAATAGCTGTGACAAACGAAGATTGATCCGTACTGCTTGGTTCTGGATTTTGATAAATAAAAAGCTGATCTCCGGTGGTACCTAACTCCGGACCATTAATATCCTGGTTGGGGCTTTCTGTCGTTGAGGTGAGAACATTAGCATTTCCCACCAGGTTGCCATAAGCATCTCTTACTTCCCATAAACTTGCGGATATAAACTGAAATACTAACTCCGCACCGCATACATAAGGATCACTAAATACAAAACTAAGTGTCCCTTCACCAAGAGCATCTACGTCATCTCTGAATCCCGGATACGCGCCTGCACCTTCATTCCATCCCCGGTCTGTTATGAAAATCTCTGTGCATGGAAGCACATCAACAAGTAGTACGATTGAAAATTTATCCGGCGCATCTGAATTATAACCAGTAAACATAATATCGCCAGGTGCAAAATCAGTGCCTCCTGGTGCGCAGCAAAAATTACAAATCTTGGGATTTAATACCGCATCCGATTCAGTCCAGTTGTTGGTTGCATCCGGTTTTAATGTACCCCCGCCTGCATCATTAGTAATCTCGGTTTGTAATGTAGATGCAGTACCAAGATTGGGATAACAATCATAAATAACATTGTCAAAATCCGCAGTATTAAACCGGATGATATCATCATCACCAAGACCTGTTGATGGTTTCTCTGATTCATCGTCTGTTGCATTATTCACAGACCAGATTCCATCGGTATGGATAGCTGCAACAAATGATGTTTGGTTTGAGCTGTTAGGCTCAGGGTTTTGATAAATGAATAACTGATCACCCGTGTTCCCCAATTCAGGTCCATTGGGATCTTGTGCGGGAGATTCTGTGGTCGATGTAAGTACAGTTGCGAAGGCAACGAAAACCCCATCTCCATCAGTAACATTCCACTGGCTACCAGTAATGAAAGTGAAAATGAACTCAGCACCACAAGAATAACCCTGAGGAAATACAAAACGAAGGGTTCCTTCTCCTGCATTATCATCTCTGAACCCGGGAAAAGCTCCTGTCCCTTCGTTCCAGCCCCTATCTGTGATAAAAATCTCAGTGCCGGGTGTTGCGCTGTTTAAAAGCACAATTGAAAAAGCATCTGGTGCATCAGAACTAAAGCCGGTAAACATGATCTCGCCTGGAGCAAAATCAGTTTGGCTTTTAAGCCCTGTAATGGAAACCAGAAAAAATGAAAGAATCAATATTCCAACCCCACCAAATCTGGACATGGTAGATGAGTTAATGTAAGGCTTCTCTATCAGTGTACTTGCTATTCGCATTAACCCGGGTTAAAGTTTCTCTTTTAGTAAAAGTATTTTGTTGCAAAACTACTTTTTTCGCTTAAATGCTACTTAAACAAATCTCAGAAAAGGGGGGCATATGGCTATATCAAGATAGCAAGAAATACCTAATACTCTGCCATAGAATGAATGTCCTTCTTTTCGCGATATTGTTAAAATAAAAACGGCTCCTGGATGAGGAGCCGTTTTTATTTTATATACAAGGAACTTAATTCATTATTTAATCAACACCATCTTCTTGCTAGCTGAGTATTCACCGCTTTCGAGACGATAATACATTACTCCGCTGGCAGGCAGTTCATTTGCACGCAAGGTAATTGTATTGTACCCTGCCTTGAATTCACTTTCGATGGCTTTCACCACTTTACCACTGGCTTCAAAAATCGTAAACTTAACTACATCATCAGCCGGAAGATCAAAACCAATGGTCGTCAACTCATTCCATGGGTTTGGACTGTTTTGGTAAAGCGCAAACTCTGGAGTAAGACTTGTATGACCCAGTTTCACATCAAGGATCTCTCCACTGAGCGTATACGCTTCAGCTTCTGTCACCTTGCTGGTCATGTGGATCATTCCACTGATATTTCCGGAAGCCGTAGCGATGAAATTCAGATACATGACCTGACCTGTAGATGAAGCATCTTCAGCATTCCAGCTCATGGTCATCACGCCATCATGCAGGATACCTACATGGTTGTCGCTGATCTTCATGACCTCACTGTTAATACTTTCGAATGCCAGACCTTCAGTCTCAAGTGTCCACTGGAATCCTTCAACCATCTCTGGTATCGTCAGTTTCACTTGTACCATGTCACCTGCTTCAACATTTGCAGGTGCATCCATTTCTACAGTCAACACTCTGCGACCATTTCTTGGAAGTACCTGGTTGACATTAGCCTGAACTGAATTGTTCACATCACCAATCTTAACTCCGATGAAGTCATTATCTGTTACATTACCAACCAGATCCAACAATGCAATGTTTTCACCAAATGGCCATGGATGCTCATTATTCATCTGGAATCCTTTCTCTACAAATCTCCAGCTCTTATTAGATGGATATTCAGTGTAGATACCCAGGATAAGTTTCCTGATTTCAATCAAGTCAATGGCACTGATGCTTTCTGTATTGTTAGCGTCAGCAGCAATGTATTGGTATGGCGAGGTAAATAATTCCTTGCC
>DASXWI010000525.1:0-6135 GCA_036503755.1 Saprospiraceae bacterium
ATTGGTCGTATTTGAATTGCGGTCAATGATCCAAGTCACCTTATTGCCAGGGACCATCTTCTGGCGCAATTGATTCCCCACAAAAACGAGGGATGATGTAGGAGCGTGCTGAAATAAAGCCAAGCCTTCTTCAGCGGTCAGAAACTCCTGGCGGAGTGCTTTCTCAAGTAAGGGTAGTACCATGTCTTTGTCACAAACAAAGATACGGCTTTAGAGTTTGACAACTTTTTCAATTATTGTCTCTTCTCCAATAGACATCACAACATAATAGGTGCCCGATGGCAATGATTCCGACAAATGAATGGGGATTAATGCCGTTTTCCCATCGATATAAAATGTCTCTCTATGGATTATCTGGCCATTAACATCTAGCAATAGTATAGTGATTTCACCTTGTAAGAGTTGCTTTGAATTTAAGGAAATGGTAAAATCCTGTAGAAAGGGTGTAGGGTAAATCAAAGCTTGCAGTTCATCGCGGAGAATAGTTTCATCATATTCTGTAGCCGTGGTCCCTCCATCTTCGAAACTGGTAAACTGTGTGTTTACCACCCCATAACAAATGCTGAGACTATCAATAATCGACTGGATTGAATCCTTAGCTTCTTCAGAATCTGCAAGCTGAAAATGGATGACATGTTGATCGATCGCTTGTTTCGCCCATATTTTTGGAAGGAATGATTTTTCAGCATCACTGGTATCCGCCAGGTTGAAAGTAAAATCATAATTCACTGGAAGGTTAAATGCTTTTCCACTCAGGTGGAGAGTAACCTCGGCAGGTGCCTGGTATCTCCCGGACATAATTAATTGTTGCCCTTTATACAAATTAGGCAATGGTGAAGGAAATACATTTGTTATAATGTCAGGCTCAAAGGAATATTGCGTATTTAATAATACCGGGTTGTTGATGGTTTGAAAGAAATACGTTATTTCTTCCTCGAGTTCACCATTATCAAGGAATTTGGCAAGACCACTATTTTCCAGGGCAAGAAGGGTTAATAACTTTTTATCTACATCAAAACCGATTCCGAAGGTGAATAGGAATATCCGTGTTTCAATAGCGTTCACTGCAATTTCTACTTCATTAAGAATTCCTTCCAGGTTCTGAACGCCTGCAGTGGCCATCCCGTCTGTAAGGAAGATGATAATGTTAGCTTTGGTGGTGTCTACTGCGCCAAATTGAAAAATGGAGGTAGTCAATGCACCAGAAATATTTGTAGTGCCGTTGGCATTCATATTATTGATGTATTCAAGAGCCTGCTGACGGTTTTCAGGAGTTGCTGGCATTAAGCTTGGATAAAGAGAAGCAACATTTGTTGAAAAGTCTACGATATTAAAGTTGTCTCCCATGTTAAGATGCTCCACAATAAAAATGCCCGCATTTCTTGCCTGGATAATTTTTTCTCCGGTCATGCTGCCAGACCGGTCTATGATCAGGGTAAAATTCTTTTCAATAACCTCTGTATTGACATTGGATTCAGGTTCAATGATCAACGATACAAATCCCTGGCCTGCTTCATCGCAATGTAGAAGAGAGTCAGGGATGTACGTGCTCAATTTCAGTACACCTAATTCGGTGGAGGATAGTTGGTAATGAATACTAAAGTCAGCAATAGCTTCTACTTCATATTGATCCAGGTTAAGTGTTGTGTAGTTAGCAGTTTGATTGACTTGTGGGGTATAGCTTTCCATTTCTATAAGCTCAATGGTTCGTTCTGACTTGAGTTCAAAAAAGAAATGTTGCTCTTCAATCACGCTACCTGGTTGTATCAGATCATACCGATTTGGATAATGGAAGTCTACAATTCCAAATGCATATGGAAGTAGTTCAACGTATTTCAAAATGAAGGTAACCGTAGAGTCCTTCATGATTGTATCTTCTGGTGTTACAAAAAGAGGAGTATTTCCTAAAAACTCAACCAACCCAGGATCAATTTCATTCCCACCTCCACTTCCGGGCAAACTATCCTGTTGAGGATTGGAACTTATCGTAGTCTTATGCCATTTTCCATTGATATACCATTTCAGCTCAATGGCATTGGCAGTGGCTTTGAGGGGGAACCCGTAGCGAAATGTCAAATCTTCTCCTGTTGTATTGGAGAAAGTCTGAGTGGTCGTAACCACCGCAATCTGGTTATCAACCAATACATCGACAGTTGAGGACTTTAAAAGAAGGCAGGTACCTTCCACCGCGTCAAAAATACAAACCCCGTGGCCATTGGAATTTGATGGAAGGAGGAGACTGAAAACAGAAGCCAGGATTAAAATGTTGGTTTTCATAAGGAGAGCATTTTAGGAGGAAAAGGACTTTTCAAGAGGTTAATAATGAGACACTTAAATTACATAACACTTTCACCAATTGGGACCTCAAAGGCCTCTTTTGTCCTTAAAAAGACAGAAATCAAGGCAGCAATTCGAAGAAATGTTGTTAATAAGGACTTTTGGATCAATCTAACTCAGAATCAATCCTTTGGAATTCCTGATATTTTCCCTATATTTGCACCGCGAATCAGACAGAGGGAACAGAAGTTCCCTCTTTTTATTGGTATGACACAGCAGACTTCAGCAAATCATTTGGAGACCCTTATACGCTCTGCCTTTGAAGAAGGGCGGTGTGGAGAGTACTACATAGTTGACATGGCGATCACCCCGACCCACCATATTGGTGTATTTATCGATGGTGACGAAGGAGTAAGCCTGGATACATGCACACAGATTAGCAGGATACTGGAAGCAGTATTAGACGCAGAGCCTTCTTTAGGAGGTATATACGAACTGGAAGTATCGTCACCGGGTGTCAGCAGACCGCTGAAATTCCTGAGACAATATCTCAAACATGTGGGCAGAACGCTGCGCATAAAAATGAAAACCTACGACGAAGTGGAAGGCAAATTGTTATCCTCAGGCCATGATTCGATCACCATCGAAATACCGGCAAAGGATAAAAAGAGCCTACCCGATTTTCGTGAGATTTCGTTTGAGGATATCAAGGAAGCATACGTTACAGTACAGTTTGGAAAAAAATAGGAGGTAGGAGATAGGAGAGAGTATAAAGAATAATGAACAAGGAACAAGGAACAAGGAACAAGGAATTAAGAAGGCTTGCATTCCTTGATCATATGCAAAACATGAAGAATCACAATAAACATATAAACCTATAAACTCATAAGCTTTATAAGCCCATAAGCTTTATAAGCCTTTAACCTTTAATAAGCTCACAATCGAAATAGATAATTCAATGACTCTAAACAGCAACAGATCATGAACCTGATTGAATCATTTTCAGAGTTTAAAGCCGGTAAGAATATTGACCGCCCAACCATGGTAAGGGTGATGGAAGATGTATTCCGGACACTCATCAAAAAGAAATACGGCTCAGATGAGCACTTCGATATCATCGTAAACACAAACGGTGACCTTCAGTTATGGCGCGTTCGTAAGATCGTACCGGACGGTGAGGTGATGGATGAACAAGGCCAGGTTTCTTTGTCAGAAGCGAAGAGTATAGATGATAGCTACGAGCTTGATGAAGATTGTTACGAAGAATTAACACTGGAAGATTTCGGTCGCCGTGCGATCATGGCTGCAAGGCAAACCCTTGTGTCCAGGATCATGGAACTCGAAAAAGACGAAGTATTCCAACGCTATAAAGATCGCGAAGGCGAAATCATTCTTGGTGAAGTTCAACAGATTCTGAAACGTGAGATCCTGATTCTTGATGATGCAACTAACAATGAACTCTTGTTGCCTCGTACTGAAATGATCCGTGGTGATTATTTCAAAAAAGGAGATATGGTACGTGCGATCATCAAGCGCGTAGAAATGAAAAACAATAATCCTGTCATCATCATTTCACGCACGGACAATATGTTCCTTGCCAAATTGATGGAGCAGGAAGTACCGGAAGTAGAAGATGGCTTGATCACGATCAAGAAAATTGTTCGTCTTCCAGGTGAGCGTGCGAAAGTGGCTGTTGAATCCTATGATGACCGCATTGACCCGGTAGGGGCATGTGTAGGTATGAAGGGATCACGTATCCACGGTATCGTGCGTGAGTTGAGAAATGAAAATATTGACATCGTCAACTATACCAATAACCTGACGCTTTACATTCAGCGTGCACTCACGCCGGCTAAAGTATCCAGTATTGAAATCAATGCCGAGAGCAAACGCGCAAGTGTGTATCTCAAACCAGACCAGGTTTCCCTGGCCATCGGTAAAGGGGGTTCCAATATCAAATTGGCGAGCTGGTTGACTGAATATGAAATCGATGTGTTCAGAGATAGTGCAGATGCAGAACTTGAAGATGTGGATCTCGATGAATTTGCAGATGAAATTGAAGCATGGATCATCGATGAACTCAAAGGCATCGGTTGTGATACGGCCAGGAGTGTATTGGCTTTAAATAAAGAAGAACTCGTCCGCCGGACAGACCTCGAAGAGGAAACGGTCGATGAAATTTTACGGATATTTACAGCTGAATTTGACGAAAGCTGATTTTGACCCTTCCCGGAGGTCGGTTTCATCAATTGAGAAGCCAAAACCGGAGAAGATTTTTTGAACCTAACAACCTATATGTCGCAAAGACTAGTTAAAGTAGCTAAAGAATTAAATGTCGGTACGGACAGTATCGTAGAATACCTTTCTAAGAAGGGTTTTGTGATCGAAGCCAAGCCGACGAGCATGATTTCTGATGAGATGCACAACCTGCTCCTCCAGGAATTTAGCGGTTCTATGGCTATTAAAGAACAGGCCGACAGTATGGTCATTGGCACCCGTCCAGCAAAAGGAGCTGAAGTAATAGCCCCGGTTGCGCCACCCGAGCCACCTAAGAAAGAAGCTCCTGCTCCTCCACCTGCTCCAATAAAGACTGTTAAGAAAGCGGAGGTTAACGAACAGGATAAGCCAAAGGTTAAGGTTGTTGGAAAAATAGATCTTACCCCTAAAGCACCGGAAACAAAACCATTACCTGAGGAGAAACCTGAACCTGAAGTTATTGAACCTGCAGGCAAGGAAGCTCCCCCAGAAGTTATTCCGGAAGAAAAAGAGGTGGATGAATTGGTAAGAGCAGAAGCTCCCCAACTTCAAGGTCTCAAGATCCTGGGCAAGATCGATACAGGTAAATTCGATACGGCTAAGACCAAAAAGGTCGAGAAGGAAAAGGAGAAAGAGAAGGAAAAAGCAGCAGCTGCTAAAGCTAAAAAAGACAAGGAATCCAAACCACTTGCTTCTTCTGATACAAGTACGGCTCAGAAACGTAAACGTAAGCGTAAGAAACTTTCCTCCGACTCTTATCCGGAAGGTGGTGATCAAAGGCCAAGACCCACCAGTACTGGTGGACCTGGTACCGGCACAGGCTCAGCTCCAGCCGGTGCTCGCAAAGCACCTGGACGTTATGGTCGTGAAGAACTCAAAGAAGTTTCTAAGAAAGAGATCGATGATCAAATACGGGCGACAATGGCCCGTCTTTCAGGTGGTAAGAGCAGGCGCCAGAAAATCAGAAGAGAGTCCCGCAAAGACAAAGTTGATCGTCAGGAACTTCTTACTACAGCAGAAAATGAAACAACATTACAACTCACCGAATTCGTATCGGTATCTGAGTTGGCAAGCATCATGAATATTCCGGTGACGGATGTGATCATGACTTGTATGAATCTCGGCGTCATCGTTTCTATCAACCAGCGTCTTGATGCTGAAATCATCGAGCTCGTTGCCGGCGAATTTGGATACGAAGTAGAGTTTATCTCCGCTGAAGACCAGGTGTTGTTTGAAGATGAGGATGAAGACAATCCAGAGGATCTCAAACCACGTCCACCGGTTGTGGCTGTCATGGGTCACGTTGACCACGGTAAAACATCACTCCTGGACTATATCCGTAGTGCCAATGTGGTGAGCGGTGAGGCAGGAGGGATTACACAGCACATTGGTGCTTATGAAGTAGAAGTTAAACCAGGCAAGTCGATCACATTTCTTGATACACCGGGTCACGAAGCCTTTACGGCTATGCGTGCACGTGGTGCCAAGGTGACAGATATTGCGGTTATCATAATAGCGGCCGATGATTCTGTGATGCCTCAGACGCGTGAGGCGATCAGTCACGCACAAGCTGCGGGTGTACCGATCGTATTTGCGATCAAT
>DASXWI010000526.1:0-2751 GCA_036503755.1 Saprospiraceae bacterium
AGTATGATGAGCTCCGGTCAGTTTTCTATTATAGGTCCCGGGGGACCTTCTATTGCGCAGGTAAATCCTCTTGATTGTCAGCCAGGGGAGATGGGTCAACTTTTTGAAGTAGTGTTTGGATCTCCTTTGTCCCAACCTGGTACATATAGGCTGCTATTCAATGGATCCATCCAGGATGCCTGCGGAGAATGGCATGATGTGAGCGCGAATGTTGTTTTTGAGTTGATGAATTGTCCGTTCTCCGCTGAAATAATTTTAATTGATGATGCATGTGCCGGGGATTGCGGACGTGTCAGGGCAGTAGTTACAGGAGGAGATGTTGGTGTAAACTATTCTTTTATGTGGAGCCACACACCACTCAATCTTGATGAAGTGAGTGTATGTACGAATGTCCCGGTCCTTATTTCAGTTACGGTTACTGATCCTAATAGCAATGAGATGGTTACAGCTTCATACAATTACATTCCTCTCGAAATTCCTGTGATCCTTAATCCTGTGCAGGATACAGTTTGCTCAAGTATGGGAGACCATTTTTATCAATCGAGTTTACCGGGTGGCCGATATTATTCATCCATTATTCCGGACTGGCTCCAGGTCGAAGGTCGTTATCAATTTTGGCGTTGGAGCTGGACTGGTCCTGTCAACATGGACATAGTGACTTATGTTGCTCCTAATGGATGTGAAACTTATGATACTGTGCATGTCCTGCCGGTTGATCCAGGTAGTATTGAAGCAGCATGCGTTGGTGCTCCTGCATTCTTAGTGAATGGTGGCAATCCAGGAGGAGGTGTTTGGCAAGGACCGCATATTTCTGCAGCAGGAATTTTCAATCCAGTGATGACGGGATCATTTGTTGTCAATTACACTGCGCCAAATGGATGCATAGGCTATAAAAGAGTCAATGTAGAGAATGGGATCACATTGCCAGACGTAGATACCATTTGCAGTTCCCAGGAATTTGACCTTGTTGCATTTCCTTATGGTGGTGTATGGACTGGTCCTGGAATAGTCAATGGCATTGTAGGAAGAATAAGGCCATGGACAGTTCCTACTAATCAAACGTATACCTATGTCTATACACTCGAGGGATGCACAGATACAATGCAGGTTTATATCCAGGAGTTGTGGGCAGGACCTGATATAGAAGTATGTGATGAAGACTCTATGCTATTCCTCACACAGGTCGGAACATGGAGTGGACCAGGTACCTTTATGCCTGTTCAAAATGCATTCGACATTAGTAGCCTTGGTCCTGGTGAATATGATTACACCATTGCTGCATTCGGATGTACAGATGTATTCAGACTATATATCACAGCACCATATGCGGATTTGTACGAACCTGTGGTTCTGTGCCAGGAAGATGAATGGTTGCCACTTAGCGATTTCATTGAATACGGACCATGGTGGGGTACGTTCACTGGAACATCGATAGTTGAAAGTAACGATGAGTGGTATTTTAATCCGGGATTAAGTGGTGGGGGTATTCATACGATCCGGTTTGAGGCTTTAGGTTGTCAGGATAGTTTTACCATTGCGGTTGAAGATTTTGCAGATATCACGGATTATAGTTTTTGCGAATTAAGTGGTGCGCAAATCCTTTCGGCAAGTCCGCCTGGTGGTACTTGGGTTGGCCCTGGATTTCTTGATGGACAGATTGGGCTTTTTGATCCTCAATTACTTGCTCCAGGTGAATACCCGGTTTTTTATACCACTCCTCTTGGATGTGTGTCAACGGATACCATTGATATCATTTTATTGGAACAAGTCAGTATCAACAATGTAAACCAGTTTTATTGTTTTAAAGATACAATGATCAATGTAGACATCTTGCCCTTGGGTGGGGAGTTTTTTATCAATGGGGTGCTTTCTTCGCCTACTTTCAATCCGGCATTGATTGGAACAGGTACACACGAATTGTATTACGAACGTGGATCAGGTCCTTGTGCTTCAGATGAACGATTATTTTTTAGTGTGTTACCGCCCATTGAAGGAAATGTGAGTCCGGCAGATTCCATTTGTTTTGGAGAAAATGCAGTCATCAATTCATCAGCCATTGGTGGGACAGGAACTTTGAGAGCCGATTGGGATCAAAACATTGGATTTGGGTTTAGTCATATTGTGCGTCCAACTGTTTCAACTGTATATACTGTCACAGTGACGGATGGTTGTTCAGATCCGTTTCAATCATCGGCATACATTCATGTTTACCAACCTTTTGATATCGATGTCATCGAAGGACCTGCCGTATGTTATGATGATATCAGCTCAATAGAGATTGTACCTCCTTCACCGGATCAGTATGTAGTCTTCTGGCAATTAGATTCGATTATTGAAGGTCCTTACCTGGAAGGACAACCTGGTATTTACAGTGCAGAGGTTCTGGAATTATTTAGTGGTTGTAGTCAGGAGTTTGATGTTCAGATTCCCGGACCACCACCTTTGAGTGCCAATTTCTCCACGATTCCGAATAAGTCATGTGTAGATATCATCGACAATACAGTGCAACTCATTGATCTTTCAACAGGTGCCACAGAAGGCTGGATTGATTTCGGGGATGGATCACCACCAATACCTTATGTGCAAGGTGAACTCATTCAGCATGATTATAATCAACTTGGTAAGTTCCTGATTATGCTCATGGTCACGAATGAATTGGGATGCGTGGATACGATTACGCGTGAAGTCTGCGTTGACAACCGGGTGGAGATATTTGCACCCAATATCTTTTCTCCTAATGGAGATGGGAAA
>DASXWI010000527.1:0-8795 GCA_036503755.1 Saprospiraceae bacterium
AACGATCCCTGTCAATGTATCCGGAGAATATAGTGTGACAGTCAGTAATGGTATCCTCTGCCCAAATGCGGATACGGTGGAGGTGGAGATGTTGCCTGTCATACAAGTAGCATTGATTGGTGATGTGGTCATTTGCGATAATCAATCCGCCACACTCACGCTACAAACCAATTCCCCTTTTCCAATCACCGTTGTGATCGAGGCTGATCCTGGATCCCCTTTTGTGTTGGATAATGTCATGGGAAATTATTCCTTTACTGACCTGCCCCAGGATAATACTACTTACACCATCACATCAGTTACCCCATCAATGGAAGCCTGTATTACCGTGACAGATGGAGAACAGATCATAGATGTTTTTCCATCCTACATTCATTCTTTCGATGTATCGATCTGCGATGGGGATTCTGTATGGCTCGGATTTTATTGGGAGACCGAGGCAGGGGTGTATGAAAATCTACTCGAGACAGAATATGGTTGTGATAGTATGGTCACCACATCCATCACGATATTACCTGCTGTACAAATAGCTCAACAATCCACCACATGTGATCCATCCGCTGCAGGTGTATTCATCACTCATCTCGACAATCCAAATGGATGTGATACTGTCCTGACTACCACAGTGACATTGTTACCATCCGATACCGCACATGTCTTACTCAATACTTGCCTATGGACACAATCAGGTATTGAGACTGATACCTTTAGCAATCAAAACGGATGTGACAGCCTGGTCATCACTACGACTAATTATATACCACCGTCAGATACAACGTTCATACAAGAGTTGACTTGTGATTCGTCACTGCTAGGTTTTACTTATGATACACTAACCACCACATCAGGTTGTGATAGTATAGTCGCTCTAACGGTTTCGTTTTCATTAATAGATACAACATATACTTTTGGGACATCCTGTATCCTTTCAGAGATCGGGGTGTTTCAAACCTTACTCACCGATGCAAGCGGGTGTGACAGCCTGGTCATCAGGACAATTACACAAGGAGAAGCAGATACAACTGCGATTTTCACCACATCCTGCAACCCCGCGAGTATCGGCGTATTTGAAGAGTTACTGACATCATCTCAAGGATGCGATAGTCTCATCGTTACTATAGTGACCTTTTCTGCACAGGATTCCACTTTTATTTCTTCATCAACTTGTGATCCATCGGCAGCAGGGATATTTGTTACTCCCTTGATCAACCAGTTTGGTTGCGACAGTATTGTGACAGAGACCGTTTCCTTGCTTCCATCTGATGCTACTTCTCTTAGTTCCAATACTTGTGATCCATCGGCAGCAGGTGTATTTATGCAAATGCTCATCAATCAATATGGATGTGACAGCATTGTGACAGAGAACGTCACTCTTTTACCAAGTGATCAGACCTCCCTTGCATCGACCACATGCATTGCTTCACAAGCAGGTGTTTTCGTCACTACACTGACCAATCAATATGGATGTGACAGTGTCATCACAGAAACCATAACCCTCTTACCTGGTGATACAACATCATTTGTTTTCAACACGTGTAATCCTGCACAAGTAGGAAATGTCGAAACAATCTACGCAGGACAGGATGGATGTGATAGTCTTGTGATCGAAACCACAACCCTTTATTCACTTCCTGTGGTTATTGTGCAATCTGCGATTGAATACAATGGCTTTGATATAAGTTGTGCAGGCGACGCCGATGGCAGTGCGATCGCAAATGCAAGCGGGATAGCCCCTTTTGACTACCTCTGGTCAACAAGTGATATCGATCCACTAATCACCGGACTCAGCGCAGGAAACTATGCAGTATCTGTGACAGATGGCAATGGATGCACAACAGATGGTGTGATCACATTGACTGAGCCGGTTTTATTTATGATTGGCTTTGAGATATCGGAGCCGGATTGTTTTGATCAGGAGTTGGGTAGCATCACTGTTAAAGCAATCGGTGGAGTCGCACCATACACCTATTCGATAGATGGGACTGTTTTCCAATCATCTCCAGACTTTACAGGACTAAGTGAAGGCATTTATCAAATCACTTCTCTTGATGCCAATGATTGCAGTGCTACAGAGATCATCTCGATTGATGTCCCCCTCATGGTGCAAGTTGAACTCGGAGACAACCAGGTCATCTCACTTGGTGATTCATCATTGTTACAAGCGATAGTCAACTTGCCATTTGACTCACTATCATCAGTCATGTGGACAGGGATCGACAGTATCGATTGTCCGAATTGCCTCACACAGATTGTGGCACCAATCATCACCACAGCTTATACTGTTTCTGTTACATCGATAGATGGTTGTGCAGACAGAGATACCATGACAGTATCCGTGACCACAGATCAGAAAGTTTATGTACCAAATATTTTTTCTCCAAATGGAGATGGGGTCAATGATGTGCTTTCGATAAGTGTGGGAGAAGATGTGCAAGAGATTTCCTCCTTCTCGATCTTTGATCGTTGGGGCAATCTTGTCTTTGGTGCAGAGCATAACCTGCCAAATGATCCGACGATATCCTGGGATGGCAAGATGAAAGGCGAGACGATGAATCCTGGGGTGTTTACGTATAAGGCTATCATTCTGTATATATCAGGTGAAAGAGAGGTGATATATGGAGATGTAACTCTGATCAGGTAGAAGAATTTAGATCAGGTAATCCCAATTTCACACTCACACAGACACCCACACTCACTCTGGATTGGGAACATCACTTTATTGCCGAAAGCATAGAGCATAGGGAAAATTCATAAAAAACAAAATTGTTGAGCGTAGATTGCATCTACGCTTTCATGTTGGCAAATTTGCAATTTGCATTTTTCGCAAAACAGAATTTTACAGACGCGCAAACGTAGATGCAATCTACGCTTAACATGATTTACGAAGTAGTCGAAACGACATATGCAAGAGCTGACGTGAATCGATTGCAAAGCTACGCTGTGTCATATCCATTTAGCAAAGCACAGCTTTGCAGTCACACATCCGTCGATCAATCGACGCCTAACGATGTTTGTACGACCCCTTCAGGGTCGAAATGATCCTACATCGCGAATACCCCGGGCACGGCCCGGGGCTAATGTAGTTGAAGCCCTTCGGGCTTGTGAGCCTACATTTCTGACAATTTCCATTTAGCAATTAATCCTCCTTGAAAAATTATGCCTCCCGGCGTTTTCGGAATGAAGCAATTGGTCAGATATGACCAGGAACGAATGGGGGAACGCAGGGGGCGGGGTCGAAAAAGTAAGTCGCACGTCCCGGGACTAATGTAGTTAAAGCCCTTCGGGCCTAGTAGAAACATAGATGCTCCCACTGGTAGCTGGAAGCTGGTAGCTGGAAGCCATGATTTGGATCAAACTGTTAATAAATTAGCAGACGCTCAACCCACACCCCCTCACTTCTTATCGTCTTACTTTCTCACTGTCTTACTTTCTTGGCCACCGCCCAACCTTTCCCTTACAAAATTCCGTCTGTATCTTACATTTTTTATCATCCGGACACAATATTCGCCTTTTGGGCTATGTTATTAGGGGTGTATAAAATACTGAGTATGAAGCATGAATTTACCCATCTACAATTGACAAGGCTGGTTTATGGTGAGACGACAAAGGCAGAATCTGATATGCTGCTTGAGTTGGCTCAGACCGTTCCCCAGATTGCCGACACCTTGGAAACCCTTCAAAAGGGAAAAGAGGCCTTGGGAAATGATCGGTTTTCTCCGTCCGAAACGGTGATCAACCGCATCCTGGGGTACAGCGCCTCATCCGCGCCGGTATCTGCAAGCTGATCCACCATCCCTTCAGTCAACAAATAAAAAAGGCTCCCATCGGGAGCCTTTTTTATTTACTAACATTTACTAACTCATCATTATTCGGCACAAAAATATTAAAAAAAATTACAATGACGAGAAAATAGTCAAAAAATGTCTGTATATTTGCCCACACATATAAGCCGAAACGAATATATTTATCATCCAAAATTCTTTTAAAATGTCATCAGAAAAGGAACGCGACTCCCGGTTGAAAGCCCTCCAACTCACTGTAGATCGCTTAGAAAAAACCTATGGTAAGGGCACCATCATGAAGCTCGGCGACAGACAAGTCGTCGAAGTGGAAACCATCCCTACAGGTTCCGTCTCCCTCGATTTAGCCATCGGTATCGGTGGATTCCCGAGAGGACGTGTTGTCGAAATCTATGGCCCCGAATCCTCCGGAAAAACCACACTGGCCATCCACGCCATCGCCGAGTGCCAGAAACAAGGAGGTCTCGCCGCCTTTATTGATGCAGAGCATGCCTTTGACCGCTTCTACGCAGAGTCATTGGGCGTTGACTGTGAAAATCTCCTGATCTCTCAACCAGACAATGGTGAGCAGGCCCTTGAAATAGCAGAAAACCTGATCCGTTCTGGTGCCATTGATATTATTGTGATTGACTCTGTAGCTGCCCTCGTACCTAAAGCTGAAATCGAAGGCGAAATGGGCGATTCCAAAATGGGACTCCAGGCACGCCTGATGTCACAAGCCATGCGGAAACTCACCGGTACCATCGGCCGCACAGGCTGTTGCTGCATCTTTATCAACCAACTTCGTGAGAAGATCGGAGTCATGTTTGGCAACCCGGAAACCACCACTGGCGGTAACGCTCTCAAATTCTATGCTTCCTTACGTCTCGATATCCGCCGCAATGGCGCCGCACTGAAAGACCGCGATGGCAACATGGTCGGTAACCATGTGAAAGTGAAAGTGGTCAAAAACAAACTCGCACCACCTTTCCGTGTGGCTGAATTCGATATCATGTTCGGAGAAGGTATTTCAAAAGCAGGTGAGATTGTTGACCTCGGCGCCGATGCAGATATCATCCAGAAAAGCGGTGCATGGTATAGCTACGAAGGCACTAAGATTGCCCAGGGACGCGATGCAGCTAAGCAATTCTTCCTCGACAATCCAGAGCTTGCCTGGGAGATCGAACAAAAGATCAAGACAAAGTTCGCAACTACCCGTTTGGTGAAAACCGAAGAGGAAGTTGAGGTAGAGGAGGATTGATCAATCTTTTGAATTACCACCATTTTTAATTGGTGGAATCACCCGAGGATTGAAAAATCATTTGAATTGCCACCACTTTTAAGTGGTGGAGACTATATCAGAATAAATATTTTGATTGAGACCTTAAAGAGGTGCATTACGGTGTGCCTCTTTTTTTTTGTCCAAAATGCCCATATAGGTCAAATCATAGATAAAGACGGTGGAACGTTATCTTTGCATGCACATGAAGAATATACCTGCCTTATGGCTGTTGCTGCTTACAGCCTTTTTTATTTCCTGCAAATCCCAGAAATCAGCGACCAAAGATCCTTCCGACCTGGAAGGCATGCAACACGTTACACTGGATACAATGATGGTAGAGGCAGATGATGACCTTTACGACCAGAATGTAAGTTCTATATATCAAGCTGCCGAAGAAAGAACGTGGGATATAACGCATACAATGCTTGATCTGTCTTTCGACTGGAAAAATGAAACCGTACTAGGGAAAGCTGAATTGACAATAACCCCGGTATACTATCCACAAGACACATTAAGACTTGATGCAGTCAATTTTAAGGTAAGTCGGATCACTATAGATAAACAACCCATCACCGGTTTTCAAAACAACGGCAAAGAAATCATTATCGCATTTCCTTCTAAAATCAAGAAAGGACAAGTACTCAAGGTAGAAATCAATTACACGGCTCATCCTTCTCCTTCAGGTGAAGAAATAAGTTTTGCGATTACAAGCGACAAGGGATTATTTTTTATAGATCCACAAGATACCATACCAGGAACCCCAACCCAATTGTGGACACAAGGGGAAACCACCAATAATAGCAGATGGTTTCCGACCCTCGATCAACCAAACGAAAGATTTACGCAGGAAATCATCATGACAGTTGCAGACACGATGATGACCTTATCTAATGGATTGATGATTTCATCTACACCTTTAGCTGGCGGAATGAGACGCGATCACTGGAAGCTAGACCTTCCACATGCACCCTATCTCGCGATGGTAGCGGTAGGACAATGGGATAAAGAAACAGATTATTGGCGCGGACGACCAGTAGAGTATTACGTTGATAAAGGATATGGGCGATCTGCAAGATCCATTTTTTCCAACACACCTGAAATGATTGATTTCTTTTCAAAGAAACTGGATTACGAATTTGTCTGGCCAAAGTATGCACAGGTCATCGTCAAAGACTTTGTATCCGGTGCGATGGAAAATACAACGGCGGTCGTGTTCGGCGATTTTATCCAATTTGATAAAAATGAAATTATCGAAGAAGGGATGAACGATTATATCGTCGCTCATGAATTATTTCATCATTGGTTTGGTGACCTGGTGACTTGTGAGTCGTGGGCCAATCTTACTCTTAACGAAGGCTTCGCCAATTACGCCGAGTACTTGTGGCAAGAATATAAGTATGGTAGAGAACGAGCTGACATCGCAAGGATCAATGAACTCAGCGGTTATTTTGACCAGACCTCTTACGAAACTCATCCATTGATTCATTATCATTATGCATCCGAGGAAGCAATGTTTGATGCGCATAGTTACAACAAAGGTGGTCTGGTACTTCACATGTTACGCGACCTTGTTGGAGATGAAGCTTTTTTTGCATCACTCAACAACTATCTTAAAGAGCATGCATTTAAGGCGACAGAGGTAGATGATCTCAGACAAGCTTTTGAAGAAACCACAGGCAAGGATCTTCATTGGTTCTTTGACCAATGGTATTTAAGCAAAGGACACCCAGTGCTTAACATCAGTCATGAGTATGATGCTTCAGACAATGAACTAACGTTTACCATCGAGCAAACGCAGAAAGCACAAGGATATCGTGAAATCTTTAGACTGCCAGTTGAAATAGCCGTCATTCAACAAGACTCCTCTATTGTCTACCGAAACGTAATGATGGATAGTGTGAAACAAGAATTCACTTTTCCATTTACTGAAGAACCATTAGCGGTAGTGATGGATCCAAAGGATATATTACTGGCTGTCGTCAACCATGATATTCCAGAGAAGGAATATGGGATTCGAACTTTATCCAACCTCTCCATTAACCATCGTATATCGGCATTCCGCCTGATCGAGAATGCTGAAGAACCACTCCTAGACAAACTCATGAGGGACAGTTCGTATACCATGCGGGTGATGGCGATCAGTTATCTCGCGGAGAAAGAAGATTTTGCAAAACTATCTTCAATGACAGGGTGGGAGACAAACCCGGTATTGCAGTTTTACCTGATGGAGACTCTGGCCGCAGATACAGCTTTAGCAAAACAACTCGCTGTCCACCTCTTGGACACTACAGATAAAGTGCCAATCATGTATTCTGCACTTAAAGTTTTAGCAGCCACAGATGTTGATGAAGCTATCCATTGGCTTGCACATGTAAAGGATCATTCGCCACCAGCTATTTATGCAGTCAAGGCAGACATCTATGCCAGGAAAGGAAATATGCTTACACTTGATTTTTTCACTTCCGATACTGCGGCCCGAATAAGTGATGGTTATCTCGAGGATTTTATTGGTACGATGGCATACTTTATGTCCGGAGAATCAGCTGCGGTGCAGGATAAAGGATTGGCTATTATTGATTCAGATTTTTTTCTCCAAACGGAGTATCCTGCGTATCGAAGATTTTACCTGGTCACTGGTTTGCTCAAACAGTATATGGTTGAAGGTTCTGGACCTTATCAAACAAAACTTCTTAATACAGTAAAAAGTCTGTACAGCAAAGAGACTGACGAATACCTACGCGGTGTCCTCAAAGAGGGACTCGGTGAATTAGTTGATTAATTGAGAACATATAGATTGCTCTAAACTGCGATTTTTCTAGGTAAAAAAGAAGTGACTATATTTCAGAAGGTAGTCCCTGATATCATGAGTTAGTGTTTTACTAGCCTCAAGATCGGTATTGCTTAATTTGTCAATCTTTTCTTTTAGAGGTAACAGGTATGCATGCAATTGATTGTGCGCTTCGCCTGTCATGGTACATTTTTGAATAATTTTTTGAAAGGAAACAGCCAGTCTTTTTTGTAATCCGCGATAATCTTCCAGCGTTGCGTTGTCGGCCATTCCTTTCGTCATGCCTAACATAGCACCGATTTCATCTGTCGTTTCTGAATTGGCTTCCCATTTAGCTCCTTTATTCAATTCAACATCAATACCGTAGGTATGCCCATCTTCTCCTGTGTACATGTTCCTTGGCTCCTTTGTTGTTGCAACGCTGTCAACTTCTTTCTCCGGAGTGCTTTGGCAAGAGACATAAGTTATAGCCATAAAGACTGAGGCTAGTAAGAATAACTTTTTCATAAAAAAAATCGAGCTGATTATGGTTAAAAGTTAAAAGGTAATTGTTCGGATTCAATACGATAAAAGTAATTTAAATTCTAAAGTAGATCAGTTCCATTTTTTTCTCACACCTCACACCCAACTTCTCACTTCCATCACTGCATCACCCAATCACTGCATCACTCCATCACTCCATATCAAAGCGAGCAGGCATTAACCGATTGATCAAGACCTAACTGCAGCGCCTTTGGAAACAGTATGTTATTCTCCAGGTGAATATGAAGGTGTAAATCTTGTTCAAATTCTTTGAGCAGCGCATAGGTCACCCGGAAAGTATTACAGGCATCAGCTGGGGCCTGGTAGTGGTTGGTAAGGCTTTCAATTTCAGCAAAGCGTTCTCCTTCGTGTTCATGTTCTTCCATCATCACTTCAATCGGGTGTGCGATTATGCTGTTGGGTA
>DASXWI010000528.1:0-4027 GCA_036503755.1 Saprospiraceae bacterium
CGTATTGTACGAGCCAGAGATGGATTGTTGTTCGGGTCTTCGCCTTCATTTAAAGAAGGGAAATTATAATCTACTTTAACATCTATGTCAGATTGTGCAATGACGTTGAGGCCGAGTCCACCAAACGCATACGTTTTCAAGCGCCCCTTTGCATCAAACCTGTAACGTAGCTGTAAGGGTACAGAAATCAATTGCATATGCATGGCGTCATATTCCACTTTGCTATTATCAGCCTCATTGCCAATCGTCAATTCCCTACTTGGTCTGAATGATTTCGTATTATAAATAACACCTGTTTCAAGGGCCCAACGAGGATGACCAATTGCCAGGGTAATGCCCGCTCCAAATCCAGGACTGGTGATTCCCTCGAGTGGGAAAATGATTTGCTCACCATTACTATTCAACCTATCCTCCGGCATCTTAAGTTGGTTGTAATCCGCCTGGGCCAACATCCCAAACTCAAAATATTTCTTTTTAGTCGAAGCAACTAGTGTAGGATTTTGGATTGGGCTCTGATTGACATAGTGAACTGAAGAAACCGGTTTCTCAAGGAAGCTTACTTTTGCTATACGCTCATGATTGACTGGAGATGGGATTGCTTCAATTAAAATGGCACTTGTTGTACTAGGTGAGGATGCAGATATTCCCTGAGATTCACTTGAGTTATGGATTGCATTGAGAGCAGCTTGATGATCAGTTTCTATCAGGTTATTGTTTTCTATTCCATGGGTTGTATTTCTTTGTGAAACATCAGGAGCAATCGAAATGGCTTCATTAGAATTTACTTGCTGACTAGCTTTTGTTTTTGATGCAGGTTGAAGATTGTTTTTCGTTTGAATTTCTGATTTCGGGCCAACTTCTAATTTTTCATTTGATTGAATTGTTGAATTGATCACGTCATGATCGTAATTCAGAGGTATACCCTCTGCCATTGTCTCCTGTGAAGACATTCTTCCCTCCTGACTTATATGGAGCACCGTGAGTATTAGCAGCAGGATCGCGGCAGCTTCAGAAAGTTTTACTACGATCAGGCGGGTACGAAGGTGCCTGTGGGCAGAAAATCGTTTGGCGAATTTAGTCCAGGATTGAGGGTCATAGGCCGCATGATATTGCTGGATTCGATGGCGGACATGATGGTCAAAGGCTTCATCGGCAGCATCCAGGGAGGCCGCAATTTTTTCCCAGCCTCTTACTGGTGCTTCTGGGCTATAGCCATTGAGGACTTCTTTTAGAAAATCATCGTCTGGGCTGGTATGCAATTCCTGGCCATCAAAGTGGGCGGGAGAGTCTTCACCTGAGGTTTGGTTTTCCCTGGGGTGCAGATCGCCGTTCAAATCATCCAGAAACTTTTCCCAATCCTTATTTTCCATAATGACTTATACTTGTCGAAAGCAGATCCTTCAGTTTTGACCTGGCTTTCACAAGGTTAGAACGGCTGGTGCTTTCCGTGATGTAAAGCATTTCCGCGATTTCCTTGTGTGAAAATCCCTCTACGACGTAAAGATTAAATACAGAACGATAGGCGGGGGATAACTGCTGTATGCAATTAATAATTTCCTGGACGGTTAGTTTGCTCAAAGCATCGGGTTCATTGCTCTGCACCTCGAAGGCCGTTTCAATATCATCGGTCCGGCGGCGGGTCTGCATCCTGTAATAATCAATAGCTGTATTGATCATAATCCGTCGCATCCAGGCGACCAGGGAGGTTCCGGGCTGATATTTGTGGATGTTGGTCAGGATTTTAATAAAACCCTCATGTAAAATATCAAGGGCATCATCCTGGTTGCTTGAGTACCGATGGCAAACACCCAGAAGGAGGGTATAATTCTCCTCATAAAGTTGCTTCTGTGCCCACCGCTCCTTCGCAATGCAGGCTTCAATGAAGTCCTTTTCTTGGTGATGCAGGCTGATCGAAATACTCATACCGAGAGGAAATATAGCCATTTTTCGCATACAAAACCTGTCTAATGTCGTCGAATGTCCGCTATTCAACATTGGTTCCAGGGTTCAAATCGATAGTCTTTAGCCCAAAGGAAAATCAATGCCTAAATTAACGCCATGGAAAATCCACTTGAACTCTTGCAATACCCAATTGGTCGGTTTACACTACCTACTTCCGTTGATGAAAATGAAATTGCATCTGCAATTGAGAAAATTGCAGTCTTTCCAAAGCAAATCAGGGAAACAATCACCGGGTTAGATCAAACCATTTTGGAAAGACCCTATCGACCCGGAGGTTGGACAGTAAGACAAGTGGTACATCACTGTGCTGACAGCCATATGAATGCTTTTATTCGTTTTAAACTTTCCTTGACTGAAGAAGATCCGGTCATCAAGCCTTATGACCAGGCCAAATGGGCGATGCAAAAAGATTACGCAACCGACCCTATGATTTCAATTAACCTTCTTGAAAGTCTGCATAGCAGATGGGTTCACTTGATGAATGCAATGGATAAATCCGATTGGGATAAAAGTTTTATTCATCCCGAATACAACCGCGTACAGAAATTGCGCCAGACAGTCATGCTTTATGCGTGGCATGGGAATCATCACCTGGGACATATCCGAAATGCTTTGCAAAGCATTCCCTTGGGTTAAATGGTAAATGGTTAATGGTTAATTGGTAGAGGATCTTGCCGCTGGATGGAGTTTCTTGTGCTGAGCGTAGCCGAAGTATCTCCGCCAGCATGTGAAGGTTAAATGGTTATTTGGTTAAATGTTTAACCGCCTTTCTGCCTTTCCGCCTTTCTGCCTTTCCGCCCTTTACCTTTCCATCATCATCTTCCTCAACAGCACCAACGCTGCAATAGAAGCATATTCAATATTGCTGATCCGATCGCGATTGAGTTTGAGGAGTCGCGATTTAGTACCAGTTGGTCCTGAACAGGCAATCCAGATGGTGCCAACAGGTTTGGTTTCTGTTGCTCCACCAGGCCCGGCGATTCCGCTTGTAGCAAGCGTCCAGGTAACGCCAAGTTTTTCTTTTGCTCTTTCGGCCATAGCCGTAACTACTTCTTCGCTCACAGCACCATACTTCAAAAGCATGTCATTCGAAATACCAAGCTGGGAAGTTTTTACTTCGTAAGCGTATGGGATCACCGAACCAAGGTAATAATCAGATGATCCTGCGATGGAGGTAATCAAATGAGACAAATAGCCACCGGTGCAACTCTCTGCGGTCCCCACTGTCTCTTTTCGCTCTCTTAACATTTGGCCAATGGCAGCAGAAAGCGTGATGTGTCCTGTGCCAAAAACCAGTGGACCCAACCTTGAAATGATTTTTTCAGCAAACACTTCAAGTTCGCTTGATTTATTTTCTCCATAAGCAGAGAGTCTCAAGGTTACCTGGCTAAAGTGAGGGAGGTAAGCAAGCTTGATATCACTTGGTAAAGCAGCTTCAATATCCTGGATCATTTCCGCGATCACAGTTTCTCCTTCTCCTGCAGTGCGAATGATGCGGTGACTGACTGGATTACCATGGGGTAGGAGGTGAATAATCTTATCACTAAGCAGATGTTTCATTTCATTGGGTACACCAGGAACAGACACCACAATTTTATTTTCTTTTCGGAAAATAGTCCCAGGTGCGGAACCCTGGTCATTAGCAATAACCTCTGCAGCTTCAGGTTGATAACATTGCAGCTTATGCATTTCAGAAGGTTCCCGGTTAAATCTTTTGACGATCGCTTGCACGCGTTCCCAGGTTTCTTCATGCCACACTTTTGCGCAATTGAAATACGTACACAGGGCATCTACTGTGAGATCATCGCTTGTTGGACCAAGCCCTCCGGTCATAATCAATACATCTGCTGCGTCAAGGCAAATGGACATGCCTTCCATGATCTGTGGGATATCATCTCTTACACCCATTTTGCGGGTCACCTGCCATCCATGCTGATCCAGGAAAGACGCTATCCAGGCACTATTGGTATCCGTGATCTGCCCGATCATCAATTCATCTCCAATTGTCAGTATCGCCGCTCTTTTTATTTCATTCATGCTTCAAATGTATTCTTTAATCTAATCT
>DASXWI010000529.1:0-19148 GCA_036503755.1 Saprospiraceae bacterium
ACATATAATTTCCAAGAAAATCAAACTTGGCCATGTAAGCAACATCGCCATATTCGTCACTTTCATTAAATATCATTGCACCGAGGGGTGAAGGATCTAAATCTCCGTTCGGTTCAGTTCCTGCCGATATTAAAAAACTTCCATCCGGATAGGCATATATTTCACCATACTCCTGTCCCGAACCGATTTGGAACGAACGAATCACTCTTCCATCCGAATCGAGCTTAACATATCGCTGCGACTTATTCGAAGAATGCGAAAACATATAATTTTCACCTGAGGGATCGTAAATCGTCCCTTTAGATGGAATCAGAACATGCAGGGAATCGTGTCCATCAATGGACATATCACCTCGTAAGTATACCGGACCCCATTCATTATACTCACCTATAAACTGTTTTGCCCAGATCAATTCAAGATCTGCTGTGTACTTGGCCAGGTAAACATTGGCATCGTGCGAACTATGCAGGATATATTCTCCGGTATCAAGGTCGAAATCAACACTGTCCGTAAAGGAACCAAGCAAGTAAAGGTTATCCTCACGATCAACCACTTTTGTGCGCAACGTGACTTCCGATACACCATCATCCACAAGAGGAGGAATTGTTTTCACCCATTCGAATTTACCACTAGCATCAAGCCTTACAAAAAACATGCTTTTACCTCCCGAAGCCGGAAGGACAACCAATGCAGGTCCAGGATCAAAATCTGTTGAATCGGAATAATACCCCATAACAGTCACACCACCATTTTCCTCCATTTTTAAATCAATAATAGTGGCGAATGCAAATTGGGTCCCATAATACTTAATAAATGAAAAGTGTTTTTTCCATACAACACTTCCGGTTGGACTCAACTTCAATACAAAACTAGATGATGGACTATTCTCACCACCCATCACGTATACATTTCCTAATTGGTCTGAAGTGATCCGATAGGCAGATTCACTAAGTGTACTGGTTTGTGAAGATGTGTGTACCCAAAGTAATTCCTGGGATTGTTTATACTTCGCCACATAATAGTCATAGCCTGAATTGCTGGTAATGAGCTTTGTATCTGATGTAATATCAATATCAACCACTTTTTGAAAATGTCCGCACACCAGGAGATTACCTTCAGGATCAATAGCACTGTCAAAAATTCCGAATTCAGAATCCAGGTTCCCTTTAATGATCTGGCCCCACTCCATAGTTTGGGAGTGCATGTATGAAAATGAAATTATAGTGAGGAAAAATAAATGAAGAAATCGAAGGCGAATTATAGGCATTATGCAGTTCGGTCTTTCCGAATAGTGAAGATACATAAGGATAGTAAAGTTTGATCCTCGAAGATATTCAAATTACACTATACCCCAAAATTCTATGTACGGATTCAATATATTGAAAACCGAATGAGTGCTCCTTTCGTTTACTACCCCGAAGGAACTTTACTATCTTAGAATATCGACAGCCCTGTTTTCGTAGTCAATATCTCCAGCAACTGCATTCCCTTCACCGAATTGCCCTTTGCATTAAGCTTTGGACTCCACACAGCTACTGCATAATTGCCCGGATGAATCGCTACAATTCCACCGCCTATCCCACTCTTCCCAGGCAAGCCAACTTTAAAAGTATACTCCCCTGCCTCATCATAAAATCCACAAGTCTGCATGATGGCATTGATACGCTTAGCCATGGAGGAGGTGATCACCAATTCTCCGGTAGAAACAAGTTTGCCATGATTAGCATAAAGTAAAAAGGTGTTGGCCAATTCTGCACAGGACATTTCAATAGCACACATGTGATAATATAAATCAAGCACTTCATCAATATTGTTGTCAATATTGTTGCAGGACTTCATTAAGTTAATCAGCGCAGCATTTCTAAAACCTAATTTCATTTCGGATGCTGCGACTTGCTCATTTGATCCAATAGCGGGGTTGCCGGAGATCTTCCTGACAAAAGAAAGCAATTCCTTAAGGGGTTCTTCATACAAGGAGCAAAGTATATCGCAAATAACAATCGCTCCGGAGTTAATCAATGGATTTCTTGGCTTTCCTTTTTCATATTCCAGTTGCCACAAAGAATTGAAAGGATTGCCAGAAGGTTCGACTCCTACCCTTTCCCATAAGATTTCACCTTTTTGCTGGAAGGCCAATGTCAGCGACAACACTTTTCCAATGCTCTGAATGGAAAACTTTTCTTCATGATCACCAAATCCAAAATGGTCTCCGGATGCCGTTGCCAGATGGACTCCAAATTTAGTGGGATCAATTTCAGCCAATTCTGGTATGTAAGGCGCCACCAGTCCATTGTCAGGGATCACTTTGATCACATGGTAAAGATCTTCAAGTATGTGTTGATAGTCTGATTTCATCATCTTCATCCTGCTATATAGAGGTAGTATACTTTTCCTACTTTTACAAATCTATTATTTATTGCTTGCTTAGGTGACTGATGTTAAAATTCCTCTCCATTAATGTGCTGGTTATTCTTGTGTTGATTTGCCTGACCTCAAGTCATACAATCGCACAAACTATCCTGATCCAACCGTACCTCCAGCATGCTACCCCCACCAGCATTGTCATTATGTGGGAAACGAATACAAATACACAGAGCACGATCCAATATGGCCTCACCCAAAGCCTGGGAAATACAGCTTCCGGGACTACTTTGACCACCCCCGGGAATACTATACTCCATACAGTTACGCTGACGGGTCTCACACCAGCTACACGCCATTATTATAAAGCCATCACCGACGCCTGGCAATCCAATGTATTTGATTTTGTCACACCACCTCTTCGCAACAGTGAAGCTAATGTTAATCTCGTTCTGATGAGCGACATGCAGAAGGACGGTAGCAATCCAACTATTTTTTCCAATCTCATCAACACCAGTTTGCTACCATACATTGCTACTGAATATGGTTCTCCTTTAAGTGATCACGTACAGATGGCCATCCTTCCTGGAGATGTTGTAGATGCAGGCAATACATTTTCACAATGGAAAAATGATTTTTTCAATCCAGGAGAAGTCTTGTGGAGATCCGTGCCTAGCTATCCTGCTATAGGCAATCATGAAGCGAATTCTCAAAACTATTTCAATTACTACAACCTACCTCCTAATGGCACACCGGGATACCTTGAGCATTGGTACTATCACGATTACTCCAATATTCGGGTGATCAGTATTAATTCTAATCCGGCTTACCGATTGCAGGTTCAACTCGATTGGTTAGATAGTATATTAATGATGAGTTGCGCAGACACCCTTATCGATTTTGTATTTGCTGAAATGCATCACCCTTACTTATCTGAACTATGGACACCCGGTGAAGCAGACTATACCGGTGATGTGGTCGAGCGCATGGAAGCTTTCTCCGATACATGCGGGAAACCAACCGTACATTTTTTCGGCCATACACATGCTTATTCACGCGGACAATCTCGCGATCACGATCACCTTTGGGTGAATGTGGCCACATCAGGTGGCAATATCGATTATTGGGGAGAGTTTGAAAACCAGGATTATGATGAGTTCATCATCAGTCAGGATGAATACGGCTTTGTCATGGTGGAAGTGACTGCAGGTGATAACCCACAAATGGTACTCAAACGTTTAAGCTTTGGTGATCAATACAATCCTGGAGGCAGCACTGAAACTGATTTTATGGCCATCCGCTTCAACAACAACCCTCCTGCCACACCATTGACTCTTTTTCCAACATCGGCAGATACCGTTTCTGCATTATGTTTCACCATGCAAGCTGATGGCTTTTCAGACCCTGATGGTGATGCATTTGGCGCCGCTCATTGGCAAATCTCTACAGACAGCAACAATTTTTCGACTCCGGTTTTCGAATCATGGAAACAATATGCCAATTGGTATAATGAAATTAATGAACAAGCCAATGACGATCTCACAAATGAAGAAGTTGTAAATCTTCAGCCGGATAATACCTATTGGTGGCGAGTTCGTTACAGGGATAAAAGCCTGGAATGGAGCCCCTGGAGCACCACTTCCCGTTTTGAAACCAAACCACTTGATACACTCACTTCTAATCTGGTGCTTAATCCCGATGCAGAAAGTGGTATTGTAAATTGGACTGCAACCATCGGCGTCATTGAATCCCTTGGCCCCGGTGAGTGTGCGGGGATCAATCCTTACCAAGGTCAGAAATATTTTGGGCTCGGTGCCTTGTGCGTAGATCACCCATTTGGATCAGCATATCAGGATCTAAATATATCTGCTTTCAGCGCACAAGTTGATTCGGGGAATGTGCTTGCCCATTACGGAGCTTACATGGCGGATTGGCAGAATACGGATGAACCAGCAATGGCCTTATTGTTTTTGGATGCCGGAAATAATGTCATTTCCGCAACGGATACCCTGCGTCACAGGATGAGTGCATGGACACTAAAACAAAATACCATCTCTGTTCCGGAAAGCACACGAAAAATCAGATGCCTGCTCATGGGAAAACGCTTTGCAGGAAGCGATAATGACAGCTATATCGATAATGTTTTCTGCAAGCTTTACGCCGGGGATCTTTCCTGTTCAACATATGCCCCACCCGGCCCTGCGAATGGTAGAATATATGTAGATACCAATGCAGTAGGATATCCTGATGGTAAAAACTGGAATACGGCTTATCGCACATTAGGAGATGCTTTGCTGCAGAGTAATGCCGATACTTTAATCCAGGAGATATGGGTTGCAGACGGCACTTACTATGTGAGCACTGCAACAGCTAGAGATACTTCATTCCTGGTCACGAGAGCTATTACTATCTATGGTGGATTTGCCGGATTTGAAACGGACATAACCCAACGGGATATTCCAAATCATGCTACGATCTTATCAGGCGAAATAGCAGACCCTAGCCTGGTGAATGACAATTGCTACCATGTACTGGAAATACATAGCACGCAGGACACTCTCCTGTTTGATGGTTTAATTGTCCGGGACGGATATGCCGATGGCCCATTAAATCAATTTGGTGGAGGTGTATACATCGCCATGAACAACCGTGAACCTGTTGTATTTCAGTATTGTCTTTTTGAAAACAATTATGCCATAAAAGGCAGTTCGGTATTTAACCAGTCAAAAGCCATTTTTGAATCATCGGTAATCAACAATGAAGTCATTGAGGGCACGACGGGATGCTCTATTCTCAATGCAGGTCCCTTTGCTCATTTGACATTAAACAATATATCTATTGAACAACATTGTAATTCCTGTCCGGAGGTGATTCAAAATATTAATGGGGCATCCCTGATGGCTATTGAAAATGTATCGATCGAAAAGGAATAACTTTTCATGAAACAATCCAAAACAAAAGGATTGTCAGCGGCAAAGTCAACCCCACCAACGCCGCGATTTTTTTCCATCCAGTAAGCCTTGGAAAGAGAAAGTGGGATATCCCCCACTGGATCGGGAAGAACATAATCATGTAGATTCCAAAGACTAACCAGTTGCCCCATTCTGCCATCCATCTAAAGTCATAATATCCTTCATCAATGAAGAACAGGAAATTGACAATGAGAAAGGCGGAAAATAAAGGAAGTAAAATCTCTGATTTACGAGAGTCGGAAAGTACTTGTGTTTGATCCATTGGTGATCGGTTTTTACATAAACTTTAGCAAGCCCCTTTTTATTGCCTTCAATATTGAAATCCTGCCACCTCCCGTTTACGCACCGGAGGTGGACGAATACTCAATAATGTTTACCATCTGAAGGTAGTGTTCAAAACCATAAAAGTCCTCCTGTATTTTTGAAGCCGATTGTTAAAAATACTAATACCAAACAACCCTTATAACGCTATAAAAATGAATATCCTTAAACTTTTCCTCTGTTCTTTGCTGTTGCTTGCAACACCTTCTCTCTACCAACTCAATGCGCAGGTTCACTACGACTGGTCTGTTTCCCAGGGCGGCAAAGAGTCCGACTTTACGGGTTCTTTGCGTGCGGATGACCAGGGCCATCTATATACCATGTGTTATATCACGGATACGGCTGACCTGGATCCGGGCATTGGGGAAACGATCCTTATCCCCTGGTTTGATGAAACAACTGTATTAACCAAATGGACCACAGAAGGTGAATTCCTATGGAGCAGTGTATTTCAAGCCCCTGGCGAACATGGTGGAAGCATCCATCAGATCAAAAATAATTCAATCCTGGTGACACTATATTATGAGGATAGCCTGGTCTATGTCAGGAACAATATACCTACTAACCTCGTGGCCCTTCCTGGAAAGCATCTCAGCTTTGTCACCCTTGATCTGAATGGTAACATTACTTCGTTCCATAATTACCCGAATCAACGTGAATTCTATTTCAACACGCTTGAACAAAGAGCAGATGGTTTATACACCGGTTGTGGCAGTTTTTCGGATTCATTAGTGATACAAACCTCACATGGAGATAGTACAATCTATCCTATCGGGGATAATGATGGATTTATCATGACCATGAATGATCAATGGGAGACCGTTTGGATCAGGACTTTCGGAAGCGATGAATCTGATTATGTCACTGATTTGGTTTTCGCCAACAACCAAATCTACTTTGTAGTTAGCTACAATGATACATTGACAGTGAATACGGCTTCAGGCCAGGTGACTTTTCCATGCACTGAAGGAGAAGAAAACAGTTTGTTCGGAACCATGACCTTAAATGGTGAAGCAGTGAAAGTGCATTCATTCGGAGGAGATTTATATGATGAACTCCGCGCCATTGCATCAGATACGGATGGGAATATTTACCTGGTAGGGTCATTCGAAGGTTCTGTCAATTTTCAACATCCGGATGCACCACCTGTTGTATTCACTTCTTCCAATTATAATGAAGGATTTATAGCAAAGTATTCGCCTGACGGTTTCCTGGAATGGGCACGTATCATCAAGAATTCAGAATACGGGGGGATGCATAATATACGCTTACATCGTGATCAATCGCTATATGTCACTGGGGGTTATAATGGGCATACGGATCTTGACCCGGGACCAGATTCGCTGATTGTCGAGACGACTAACTGGGGAGATATTTATTCAGCAAAATTTGATAAAGAAGGTAATATGGAATGGGTTTACAATTTCGTTGGTGAAGATCTCGAAGGGATTCGTCAGCAAGTCATAAGCCCCGACGGACGAATCTATCTGGTAGGATTCCATTACGATACTTTTGATGCAGATCCTTCCGCAGAAATAGCCATGGTGCCAAATAAAGGGGGAACTGATATGTTTCTGTTGGCCTACACCGAAGAAAATGTCATCACATCAGCAGAAGGTCCTTCAGTATTTGATCTAACCTTATCCCCAAATCCTTCAACTTCGACCGTATACCTTTCCACCAATAGCCAGATAGAAACTGTATGGCTATATACTATGGAGGGTGTCCAGGTACAAATTCCAATAGAAATCTCTTCAAATAAAGCAACAATGGAAGTGAGTGCCTTACAACCCGGGATGTACATTGCGCGAGTAAAATCAGGCGATGCATATACTTCCTGCAGGTTTTTAAAACTGTAAGAAGGCAGCATATAAATTAAAACAACCCTATTGAAAGGACCGTCTCACCAGATGGTCCTTTTTTTTAGACTTTAGCTTTGAACATTTGTAGGATATTCAATTTATTTGAAGCCAACATCCTTCTCTTAGAAAGAATCGCTGTAAGCTATACCAAATACAAAACTCCTTGTCAATCCATCTGGTCTTGCTTCACGCACCACTAATGGAAATCCAAGATTGAACTCAAGTGCTCCTGATTCACTTATCTCATAATTTAAATAGAGAGTTGCATTCAGGGTCAGCCCTTCTGATCCAGGAATGGATTTTTTAACGCCATCTATATCAGTAAACAAATCTTCATCTAGATGATAGATCGGCAATAGGCCTGGTATCAAAGTGAGTTTGTCCGTCAATTCGAAGGATCGTGATATATGGAATAAAACATCCGGCTGGCGCTCAAATCCATTAGTAGCCTGGATAGTGGAGAGAAGTGATAAAGGATCATAAAACCCAGGGAAAAATTGATTTTCATTCTGTACTAAAGGAATCTGAACCGCAAATGCCATCTGCCATTTATTAGGATTGTAGCGGATACCGGCCAGGAAATCAAATGTTCCTAAACTGGATTGATAATCCATAGGCAAAGGCAATCCATCTAACTCCCGATCTGCTTTGTTTAAGGGAATCTTGGCTCCAGCGGTAATGATAAAGGCCTGAGACAATTGATAATTGATGTTAGCAAAAACATCACCGGGACCACCAACAGAAATTTCATTTCCATTTTGTGCCAGGAAAGTCAACTTTGCGTCTATACTTAATCGTTGTCCAAAAAATCGCTTGTAACCAATGTATCCGCCATAGGCGCTGATGTTGTAATCAGCGGCACCAACGGACAAGCCAACATTTAATTTGTTCTTTGGTTGTTCCGCAAAGTTCTCCGCCTCAGGTTTGAGTGCATCAATGGTGCACAATCCGGCATCGCTGCACCCTTGTGCATTCACTAAACTTAATGAGGCGGATAGAATGGTGAAAACCAAAAGGAGATGAACCTTTTTCTTCAAGTCGTTCATGTCATTCATATTTCTTGAATTCCTTCCAAAACAAAGCTAATTCCACAAGAATCTATTTAAACTCATTGATATCCAGTGATTCAAGAATTTTCTTTGAATACCCATGAAGGCCAACATTAATCATTGCTTTTCCTAAGGTGATGGAATCCGTGGCAATTTTTGGATTACGCATGATCAACCCTACAAAAGGTTTGATGAAAATATAAAGCGTATTATAAAGTGGTGTTCTGGATTTGATTCCTCTCATGGGCCGAATAAATCCGGGCCTGAACATATAGGCTGACTTAAAGCCAAGGGTGAGCAGATCATTTTCCGTTTTTCCTTTCACTCTTGCCCACATTGTTTTTCCTGATTCAGTACTGTCCGTACTTGCTCCTGAGACATAACAAAAAGTCATACCTGGATTAACCTTAAGCAACTCTTTTGCAAACCCCAGGGTAAGGTCGTAAGTCATCTTGCGATAATCAGGTTCCTTCATTCCAACTGATGACACACCCAGGCAGAAAAAACAAGCATCATATCCGCTAAGCTGATCTCTAACTGAAGACCAATCAAAGAAATCCTTATGGATGATTTCTTTAACCTTAGGATGAATGAGATTCACCGAATTGCGATTGATCAAGAGGATTTCGGAGATCTCGGGGCTATCGATGCATTCAAGCAAAACACCCTTACCAACCATACCAGTTGAACCTGTGATAATGACTTTCATAGTGAAAAATAGATGAATCCATTTGAAATCACACCAACCCCTATGTACCCTGTCTATCGTCTGGAGGCTATCGTCCGCAGTCTAAAACGGGAGCGGCTAATGTTGGATGACAAATATCAAATTAATTATTGACCCGACCTCGCTCCTCTTCCGAACCGGTCGACCTGCTTCGTGAGCCTTTAACTCCCTGGTTCCCAAAATTGCGGGTATAGGTGAGTTTGATTGTGGATTGGGCAAATTTGAGATATGCCTCATAATACTCTTGCTCTTCCGGCAAATTTAGTTCATCACTGTAAGCAAGCGTCTGGAAGAGATCATCATACCCCAAACGAAGCGTGCCTCCCCTGTCTCCAAATTTTTTCTGCAGGGCTAAGTTCACAGCACCAAATGGCTTGAGTTGAAAAATACCAAATAATCCTCCTGAATAATAGAATCCTGATACTTCAAATGTAAACTCTTTTGGAAGGGTAAATGTCTGCGAAGAGAAAATATTAAAACTTGTGGCTTCGTATGTTTCGAGACCATCTTCACCATTTTTGGTTGCCTCCTGGAAGACCAACCCGCCATTCACAAACATATTCCACCACTTGGTTGGTGAAAACGGAAAGGAGAGCGTCTGTGAAAAAACTCTAGCCTCCTTTAGATTTTCAGCGTATATCAATTGTTTGTTTGTACCCTCGATGATTATACTCTGGAAATTGGCAATGGTACTATCCTCGATGCCGTATTTCACGGACAACAATGCTGATTTGTACCTATAGGACAATTCAATATTATTGGAGATCGCAGGTTGCAATGCAGGATTGCCTGTGAAGAATGTATATGGATCAACAAAAATCCTGAAGGGAGCCATGTCATCAAATGTAGGCCTGGTAATACGTTTACTGTATGAGAAATTAAGACTATGATCTTCATGAAGCGTTCTCGAAATATAAAATGTCGGAAATAATTCTCCGAATTGCCTGTCTACAATATCCTGTTCTTCTTCTGTACCCAGGTTGGAATCTGTGAATTCATATCGAAGGCCTAATTTAAGTGAGGTCTTTTCATCAAGACTGGCATCGAAGGAAAGGTATGCTGCCATGATACTTTCTACCAGGTCATACTTATCTGTAAGTTCATCATCCGTCACCCAGTTTTCCCCATCATTACTATAATCAACACCTACATCATTGGTAAACCTAGACAATGATCCTTTGATGCCGGTTTCCATCTTAAAGGTTTTACCTAAGGGTGCTTTATAATCAAGCTTACCTACCATTATATTGATTGGAGTCTCTTTCTTACTGCGGGTATAATTTTCAAAAAGGAATTGGCCATCCCCATCGTAATATTCATTTTGATAGGTAGTTGGATTATGATCATTGTAATGGAGGTAATCGAAATCCATGCTAAAGAGCTTGCCTTCAGAAAAGGTATGCTGAAGATTAACGTTAGTCCCAAAATGCTTCCATTGATTCAACTCCTGATTTTCAAGGATAATCAAGGTGTCAAGGATTCCGTTACTGGTCAGCGTAGCATTATTGGTGGCATCCATTTCCCATTTTGTATCATAACCTGAGAAAAGGACTCCGGCCACAGTCTTCGGACTAAGATTGTAATCAAGTCCTAACCTGGCTGTATGATTATTTCGACTAGGATCACGAAAGGATTCAGTTTCTGTTTCAATCTGCTCACCATTCAACGGAATACTTCTGTAGAAATAAAAATATTGCTCCTGACTTTCATGCAAGTAACCATAATCGCCATATAGATTGGTTTTGCCTTTCCGGTAATTAAAATTGACATTAGCATTTCCAATAGCCCCCTTCCCATAACCTGCTGTAAAACCATACGAGCCATTGAAACCATCATCGGGATTACTTTTCAATACTATATTGATATAACCTGCATTGCCTTCTGCATCATACTCTGCAGGTGGAGTTGTGATGATCTCTATTCTTTCTATTTGATCAGCACTCATCCCTTCGAGGAGTTGCGTAACAGCTTCTGTGGGCATGTATGTCAGTCGTCCATTGATCATGACGACTACTCCACTCTTACCACTCATCGAAATCGTATTATTTTGTCGATTCACAATGACACCTGGTGAGCGTTCAAGAACTTCAAGCGCATTATTTCCGGAAGAAGTGATGCTATTGGCTACATTGACGATCATACGGTCAATCTTCTGTTCATAAACCGGTTTTTTCGCGATCACCTGGACCTCATTCATGAGCACCCTGTTTTCGCCCAGGATGATCTGGTCAAAATGTTTGTCTTCGTTACTAGCCACAAGAACAAATGGTGCTGTCATTTGCTCATTATACCCTATCATAAACACCTTGAGAAAGTATTCACCCGGTACAATTTGAGAGAGTGAAAAATTACCGTCTTCAGAGACGATTCCACCTTTAACAAATGAACTATCTGCAACAGCCAGTAAAAGGACATTCGCAAATGCGACAGGGTGATTTTGTTCGTCAAAGACGACACCAGAAATACTGGTTTGTGCTTTGAGTTGGAAGCCACCAAACTGGCAACCTGACAAAAGGAAGAGGAGGAAAAACAGGAGTTTTGAATCTCCCTTAAAAGTGAATAGCATTACTCGAAAATACAATTAATCAGAGATGGACCTAAAAATTTAGACCAGCAGAAACATATGATGAAAATATGCTATATGTTAAAATTGAAAAATGACCTTGTCTTGGATGGATTCCAGGACAATTTTCAGGCGTTACCCTCCAGGGAGTACACTTCTCCGGCATGATCCTTCTGGGAAGGCATGCTGGTTTCGTTGTGTACGGGCCTGGTTGGTTTTTTTTCTTCAGAAGACCGCCAGATGATAATCAGGGTAAGGGTTACGGCCGTCAGCAGGTAAGCCAACAATAATAGGACAGTGCGTCTCGACAGGTTATTCATACTCATCTAAAAGTAATCAATGAATGATCATGGTCATGTAATCTAACGGTATTATCCGGATAATCATATTCAACCCGGGTTATTTAAGAAGGTACTGGAGCATGGGGAACCAATAATAGCCTTTCCAACCCTCTTTGATCGACTCATATTTATGCTCCGGAACCCCTTCCTGGGTAAACACCAATTTCGTGCCCGATTTTGCAGGTTGTAACAGGAAGGTGCAAATGGAAAAGTGATCTTCCGGCCATCCTTCCTCCCTGAAAACCCAGGCTTGCTCAATTTTCTTGTTCTCTACCAATTCGATGTTGTATCCAAAACAATACCCATCAAAAGTGGTAAACTTACCATTCGGCTTTTTCGACATTGTCGCTTTAGCGCCATGAATAGAAGTGAGTTTCCTGGCATCAAGAAATAAATCATACACTTTATCTGGTGTAGCAGGAAAGAGTACGGTTTGCTTGATCGTTTTTGTTTTTAGTTTCTTTGCCATGGACGAAAGCATGAATATAAGGCTCCTTTGGTTGAAACGGAATTTCAGGCCTAAGGCTTTTATGACTACTGACTGAAACGGTAAAAAGGAAGGTTAAACGGAAAACAAACGTGATCAGAAAGACCAGAGATTTACTTCAGGAGTAAGGGTAATGCCATACTGAACCTCAACGGAAGTAATGATTTGCTCAGCGAGCTCCCATATCTCTTCTCCTCTCGCACCGCCGTGATTAACCAATACGAGTGCTTGCTTTTCATAACATCCTACATTTCCTCTTCTCACTCCTTTCCATCCTGCATGTTCGATCAACCATCCAGCAGGTACTTTTGTAAATCCTTCTTCTGCATGAAAACCAGGCATTTGTGGATGCAATGCCTTCAAGGCTTCATACTGAACAATTGGAATAATTGGATTCTTGAAAAAGCTACCTGCATTACCAATTACAGCAGGATCTGGCAATTTACTTTGCCTGATGGCAATGACTGCCTCACTTACATCATGAATGGATGGATGTGCTATTCCCTTTTCGTGAAGAACATCCTTTATCGCACCATACGAAGTATTGACTTTATGATCCCTAGTCAAGCGAAGATTGACTCCGGTGATCACAAATTTATCTTTCACTTCTTTCTTAAAAATACTATCACGGTATCCAAACTTACATTCCTCTTTTGAAAAAGAAGTAACTCTTCCGGTTCCTATTTCAATTGCCTGAAGAGAATGAAAAACAGACTCCAGTTCTACACCATAAGCACCGATATTCTGCATAGGAGCAGCACCCATTGTCCCAGGTATAAGGGATAAATTCTCAACTCCTCCAAGATCATTTCCTAAAGCCCACAAGACGAACTCATGCCACACCACGCCAGCCGCTACACCTATCAAAGGGTTAGGTCCATCTTCGAGGACATGGATTCCCTTCATTTCAATCCTCAACACATTACGATGGATATCCCCTATCGGAAGTACATTACTGCCTCCACCTAAGATCAAAGGATTTTCTAAAAACTGAACTGCCAGTTTCAACTCTTCAAAATCCTCTACACGATATAAATGATCGCACGTCGCTTCCACACCAAAGGTGGTGAAGGCTTTAAGCGGTGCGTTGTTGATGAGTTCCAATGTTTCTCTACCAATAATTTGATTTTACTAATCGGTAATCCATCCCCCCAACCCCCTTCAAAGGGGGAGATAAGATCTTCTTTTGCCTTTCAGCCTTTCAGGACTACTCCCTTCTACTTCTACTTCTACTTCTACTTTATACTTCTACTTTATACTTCGATATTCGCTATTCCATATTCCCTTATTCCCTTATTCCCTTGATCCTTCAAATCAAACATCAAATTGCAATCTCGCCAACGCCGCATACAGCCCTTCATCCTTGATACTTAACTCCTCATGCGTTCCTTTCTCTACAATCTTTCCGTCTTCCAAAACGTAAATACAATCTACATTGCGTATCGTAGCTAACCTATGTGCAATGATGATCGCTGTACGCCCTTCAAGCAATCTTTCTAATGCTTCCTGAACAACTTTTTCAGATTCAGCATCCAATGATGAAGTAGCTTCATCAAGAATAAGAATATCAGGATTACGTAGCACAGCTCTTGCTATAGCAATACGTTGTCTTTGTCCGCCACTAAGTTTTATCCCTCGTTCACCTACAATGGTATTAAAACCTTCAGGAAAGGATTGAATAAAATCAAGACTATTTGATGTACGTGCTGCATCCATCAATTCTTCTTCTGAAGCACTGGGATGTCCGTAAAGTATATTTTCACGGATGGTACCCCCAAAGAGTAATACTTCTTGCGGCACGATAGCATACACAGACCTATAGGAAGAGAGGTCCATTGAATTAATATCTATGCCATCGAGGGTGATACTACCTTGTTGCCATGGATACAATCTCATGAGCAAAGAAGCTATTGTACTCTTTCCGGATCCACTTTGACCAACAAGCGCAATTTTCTGTCCGGGCTTGATGTCAAGATCAATGCCACGCAAGACCGGCATATCGGGACGCGACGGATAATCAAAATAAACATCCTCAAAGCGAATATGGCCATTCACTTTAGCACGATGAACTGTAACCGGAACATCCACTTCTACTTTCTCTGTAAGAATCTCACGAATACGTTCTGTTCCACCAAGTGCAGTAACTATCTCTGTGTAAAAATTACCCAGGCTACCAATCGCTGCACCAATGATCGCGGTATAACTAATAAAAGAAACTAATTGACCAATAGACATCGTCTTGTTCTGCACCATGGTAGCGCCATACCAAAGGATAAAAAAGATCACGCCAAATAACACGACAATAATGAAACTCGCAAAAGCAGCTCTGTACTTGGCTAATTTTAAAGAGGTGATCACAACATTATTCATCTCTGTTTTATAGCGGCCAAATTCAAGTGTTTCATTTGTAAAAGCCTTAACGGTATGAATATTTTGTAAAGTCTCCTCAACAACTGTATTCGTATTCGCCAGCGATTTTTGCCTGCTCTTAGATAAATTGCGTACAAAGCGGCCGAAAAACATAGCACCAACAACGATCACCGGAAATGTAGCCAACATCGTCAAGCTGAGTCTCGGAGTTGTGACCATCAAAAATGCAATGCCGGTGATCAGGATGAGTATTTGACGGATCAGTTCAGCAAGTGTATTAGAAAATACAGCAGACAGCCTATTGACATCTTCCGAAATCCTGCTCGTGAGATCTCCTACCCTATTCCGTTCGAAAAAATAAACGGGTAAGCCAATCAATTTCTGGTAAATACTGCTACGCACATCTGCCATCCCTCTTTCACTCACCACAGCAAACCAGATCACGCGCAAATAACTCATGATTCCCTGTAACACCAGGATAACTATCAGGATGAGACCGATCTGGTTGAGATCAAGGCCAAGTTTACTTGTCCCCGTAGCCACATCTGCGAGTTCCCCGGCCAGGTATGGGAAAACCATAAAAGTCATACTGCCCAGAAAGAGCAGGATCAACCCCCCAATAAAATGCCAACGGTAGGGGCGGATAAACATCAGCATACCCCTGATCTCTTTCAACTGCTGCCATGTCAGGCGTTTAGGTTTCTCTTCGGGATTGCTGCTTTCTTCCCTTCGACGTTTGGCCATAAGGTGCAAAGGTAGAGAAATAAAAAAAGGTCTGAGTTCTCACCTCAGACCATTAAACCAACCTCAAGAAATATTATAAAAGTTTATGTCACCTCATAGGCATCCTTAGCAAGGCTTGTCGTAGAGGTATGTATTTCCTTTGATGAGATCATCCCCTTCATCATCAGTCACCGTCAGGCGGGACATCTTCATTTCTGAAGAAGGAGTCACATCATCCAATTGTATTTTACGGCGTGCAAAGGCAGGCACTTTCGTCATCTCTGCAATCCACTCCGAATTCTGCATACGGCTTGGATTGACTTGTTGCATTGCAGGTGTCGCTGGTTCCTCACGCTGACGCTGAGCTTCCTTCTCTTTCAACGTGCGACGGATCTCCTCTCTCTTTTCAATATCATCCGTACGCATGTAAGGATCACTGTAAGTATGGCGTGGTTTTTCAATCGGTGTTTCCTTAGGAGCAATCACAGGCTCCATATCTATAACCCTCTCATTTGTGATTTCAAACTCATCTTCCTCTTTCATTGCCTTTGCACTGATACCCATATCCTCATCAATACCGACCAGGATCTTCTGTGTATCATGCTTTTCGCCTTTCATCATATTCTGCTCAAACCCGGTAGCAATAATGGTTACCGAAAGTTTATCTCCAAGGGATGGATCATAACAATTACCCCAGATCAGGTCCGTACCATAGCCGGCTTCTGCCTGTACATACTCAGTGATTTCAAATACTTCGTCCATAGTCACCTCAACACTTCCTGAAGAGATATTCAAAAGGATATGTTGTGCACCACGGATATCATTATCCTCCAACAGAGGAGAGTTAAGTGCAGTCTGCACCGCTTTCCTGGCACGATGCTCACCATCAAAGGAAGCCGTACCCATGATCGCTACACCACTATCTCTCATCACAGTATTTACATCTTCAAAATCGACGTTGACATATCCTTCCATGGTAATGATCTCTGCGATACCTCTTGCAGCGGTAGTGAGGATATTATCTGCACGGCTGAAAGCATCAGATAATTTAAGATCTCCATGAAGATCTCTTAGCTTGTCATTAGAGATGACAATCAATGCATCGACATTTGCCTTCATCTCTTCCAGACCTTCCAGCGCTTGTCTTTTCCTACGGCTGCCTTCGAACGTAAATGGAAGTGTGACAATACCTACTGTAAGGATATCCGCTTCACGTGCAGCTTTTGCAATGATTGGCGCAGCACCTGTTCCTGTTCCTCCACCCATACCAGCGGTGACAAACAACATTTTGGTTCCATCGAGTATAAAGTTGCGGATCTCATCGATAGATTCAATGCAAGCTTGCTTACCCATTTGTGGGCGTGATCCTGCACCACGACCACCTGTAAGTTCCGGACCGAGGCGTATCCGGACTGGAATCGGACTCGTTTCCATTGCCTGGTTATCTGTATTGCAGATGGCAAAATCCACACCTGTAATACCTTGCTTGAACATGTAGCTGACTGCATTGCTTCCACCACCGCCGACGCCAAGGACCTTGATGATGCTTTTTTCCACTTTTGGTATATCGAATAACATGATGACTGAGTTTTTAGATTTGGTATTATAATTTGTTCATGATATGTTCCCGCGTTACAGGAAGTCCTGGTCCGGTGTAGCTTCGAAAAATTCTTTCGTTTTATTCAACAGTTTGTCATACCACTTTGGCCCTTGGTTTCTCTCCTCCTCATGTTCTTGTTCTGTTTCAGCCACAACCTTAGGTACATCTTTGTCTGACTTCATTGACTCTGCTGACTTGGTATTGACCAGTTTGTCTGTTTCATCGATAACATCAGGGGTAGACAATCCGTGGATGATAAGACCTATAGCCGTTGCGTAAATCGGGCTTGATACATCATCACGCTGACGGGAAGCAATGTGCTCAATGGGTAAACCTACTCTTGCGCTCATACCTGTACGATATTCAGCTAACAGATCTACTTTGTTGAGTAACGCACCACCACCTGTCAGAACAATACCACCGATGAGTTTACGCTCGTATCCGGATTTCTTGATCTCAACTCTTACGAGTTCGAGGATCTCTTCCATTCTTGCCTGGATGATCAAGGCAAGATTCTTTTCAGAAATCTCCTTATAATCCCTTCCATTAAAACTAGGAATTGTAATGATCCGATTGTCTACAATACACTCTGCGAGTGCTGATCCAAATTTCTTTTTCAGTTTCTCAGCCTGCTCATACATCACAGTACATCCTTCTTTGATGTCGGCAGTGATCACATCACCCCCGAAAGGAACTACTGCTGTATGACGGATGATGCCTTCCTGGAAAATGGTGATATCTGTTGTACCACCACCAATATCAACGAGGGCTACACCTGCTTCTTTCTCTTCTTCACTCAACACGGCTGCTGCAGAAGCGATTGGCTCAAGGACAAAGTCAGCGACTTTGAGACCAGCCTTTTCAACACAACGTTCGATATTTTTGTGTGCCGATAACTGACCTGTCACCACATGGAAATTTCCGATGAGGCGATGTCCGCACATCCCTACAGGATCAAGTATTCCTTCTTCATCATCTACAGTATATTCCTGTGGAAGAATATGAAGGATTTTATCACCCGGAGGCAAGGCAAGACGATACATATCATCTAACAGTGTTCGCAAGTCAGATTTAGCGATCTCCTTATCTGCATCAGCAAGGGTGAGAATCCCCTGGTGCTGCAGGCTCTTGATATGCTGGCCGGCTATGCCTGCATATACTTCGAGGATCTCCATGCCGGCGCTTTTCTCAGCCTGGATCACCGCTTCTTCGATGGAGCGAACAGTTTTATCAATGTTAGCTACTACGCCACGACGAACTCCTTCCGACGCCACTTTTCCGACACCCAGGATTTCGATGCTTCCGTATTCATTGCGTCGACCGACCATCACGCAAATCTTAGTTGTCCCGATATCCAGGGCCACAACCGTTTTGGACTTTTGAATCTCTTTGTATCTCATGAGGAAAAAATTTATTGGTTTAATCTCTTTTTTGCTACGATCTGCCCGGCAAATCGTGTATCGATATATGAATAGGTGTCCCACCCGGCAGCCGGGAGTGCTTCTTTATACAACTTTTGTATACGCTCTGCTTTATCCTCAAGGTCATTCGTATTTCCAATCAGGATTCTTGAAGGACCCAGGCGAGGTACCAACCAAATTTTTTCGGTTGTCTCAACATATACCTGGTCAATCAGCGATCCCATAAACTCATCATCCTGCAACATTTCCGTAACCTTGAATAAATCATCTACTGGCCATTGCTTCACATTGTTTGTCGCAGGGAAATCTCCATTGACCAGCGGCACACGTGCCGTAAAAAATCTTGACACC
>DASXWI010000530.1:0-2828 GCA_036503755.1 Saprospiraceae bacterium
CGACCTGGCTTTTGTTTGCGCCAAATCCTGATGCCGTATATTTCAACATATCTACCATGACCGAATTTGCTTTGGGGGGTAAGGCTACTTGTTCTTCTTTAATGGCCCGATAGATGACTCGTCCATTCTCATCTTCAATGGAAGAAACAAAATAAGGGCGAACGAAAACACCATTGTTAGCAAATGTGCAATACGCTCCTGTCATTTCCATCACACTGAGATCTGCTGACCCAAGACAGATGGAAGGTTGATTGGGTACACGGTATTCACCATCATGTCTGCGCATCGAACTATCGATACCCATATTGTGAATCAGTCCTCTGACGACATTCGCATTCCCTAATTGTTGCATCAGGAATACAGATATGGTATTTCTCGAATCCCTGAGTCCTTCAAAAAGTGTGTAAGTCCTGTGTGTATACTTACCATCTGCATTTTGTGGTGTCCAGGGTTCTATGAGGCCAAAACTCCCATCACCGGGACCAATGGTATAAGGTTGATCTAAAACTGGAAAGCATGGCGAAATGCCTTGCAGTGTGATCGCTGTTGCATATACGAAGGGCTTAAATGTGGACCCTACTTGCCGACTACTGCCAATGTGATCATACTGGAAATACTTGTTGTTGATTCCACCAACCCATGTTTTTACCTCACCTGTTTTTGGATCAATGGCAAGAATACCGGTCTGCATAAACCTGCGATGATATTTGATGGAATCTAACGGTGTCATCGTCACTTTCTTTTCACCAGCAGGCCCGTAATCGAAGACCATCATCTCGACTGGAGTTTTCATCTCTTTAGTAATGTCTTTCTGGAATAATGTCCAGGCAGGTTGCAGTTCAATCCAGTAATCGCTCGCGAGAATGGCTTTATATTTTTTCCCTTTATCCGTGTTGATAGATTTGCCGGAAACCAATCTTGAAATACGCCCAGCCTTCGCGGACTCCTGCATGAGATTTTCAATATCCCAATCACTTAAAACGATTTCAAACTCATCAGCAATTTTTTGAAGTAAAGCACTTAATCGTTCGTCGCGCATGGCGATATATCTTCCCGTCTGTCGAACCATGCTCTGAAGAGATTCCTGCCTGATTTTTTTCTGAGCAGGATCAGCATTGTAGGTCCATTGATCGCGTGTTCCCCATACGGCATTAAACTTTTGCTGCACTTTAGCCATGTGTTTCCACATTTCTTCTTCCGCCATCACCTGCATATCGAGGTCAATGGTGGTATACACTTTCAACCCATCTTTATAGATGTTGTATTTTTCACCATTAGGTTTACGATATTCCTTTTGTTCAAAAAGTTCTTTGAGCCATGTAGCCAATTCTGCACGGAAATAAGGTGCTGGTCCGGTTACATGACTTTGCTTGCTGAATTTAGTGATATCCAGAGGCAGCACTTTCAATGAATCATATTGGTCACGCGTGATAAAACCTTCTTTCCTCATTTGATTAAGGACAATCATCCTGCGATGCATGACCGTATCAGGACGACGTACAGGATTAAACAAAGCGGGATTCTTTAGCATACCAATCAACGTGGCTGCTTCTTCAATTTGAAGGTCCTTTTGATTTTTGCCAAAATAGATTTCTGCCGCAGCGCTGATACCATAAGCACCATAAATAAAATTGAACTTATTGAGATACATAGCAAGGATCTCTTGCTTAGTATATTGCTTCTCCAGGTTGGCAGCAGTGATCCATTCTTTAAATTTGGTAATGATCAGCGTCCAGGACTTTTTGATTTTCCCCATACCGGTAAAATCAGGCCTGTCGAAAAGTAATTTCGCAAGTTGCTGCGTGATCGTACTTCCTCCCCCTTTGTTGCGGTTGAACGTAATCACTCCAAAAAATACCCGGGACAATGCCTGGATATCTACACCAGAGTGTGAAAAGAACCTTGCATCTTCTGTAGCTACGAGTGCATCAATCAGATATGGATTCAGATGATCATAATCTACCGGCAAACGATTCTGCGTATAATATCTACCTATCTCACGACTCTTGACATCAATCACCTGGGTGGCCAATTCGAAATCAGGACTCTCCAGTTGTTTGAAATCAGGTAATCCCTGGAAGGATAGAATGAAAAAAAACAGGATCGCAAATCCAACCAGGGAAAATGCCCCGATCCAGAGTCGCTTACTGTATTTATCAAACAAAGATGTTTTTTGCATGCTCATGCTCTATCAAAATGATGTGATACCACATCCAAACGAAATCTTTATCTCCTGACTTGTGTGCTTAGCCAATTTAGGCTTTCCTCTACAATTTCCTGTTCAACAGCTAAGTCCCACCGGCATAAACCGATGCGTTCAGGCAAACTGTAACCGATCCGGCCTTTCGATTTCTTTTTATCTCCGCTAAGCCAGTGATCTAATTGCCCGGCGGGGGGTAAAGTTACTTCGTAAGGTCCCAACAATCGCTCAATCACCTCGATAATCGCCTGAAAATCTTCATTTCCCATAAGACCTGTTTGGCTGGCAATCCTGGCTTCCGCAAGCATACCCATGGCCACTGCCTTGCCATGACTTATGGCATATCCGGTTCCCATAAAGTGGCTTTCCAGTGCGTGCCCAATTGTATGCCCGAAATTGAGTGTTTTCCTAACATCTCTTTCCTGTGGGTCTGCTTCAACGATTTTTTGCTTCACTGGAGTATTCAATTCAAGGACTGAGTGCCAGTCAAGGCTATTTGCATCCTTTGCGTTGGTAATCATTTGCCAAAGGGTTCCCCCGCTTAGAATAGCATGTTTAACAACCTCAGTCAATCCAACTATTAGTTCATCCTGTGGAAGGGTTTTCAAGAAAGATGTATCTATCCAAA
>DASXWI010000531.1:0-5596 GCA_036503755.1 Saprospiraceae bacterium
ATTCTGGATTGCACAGAATATGACTGTGCTCCATAAACTACATCCCAACTAAATGTTGCAGATGTCTGGGTGATATTCGACGTAACTGGCCATGTTGGTGTATAACAAGCCAATGACGAAGAGGAAAACTCCTCTGCTTTAGTATCAAATGAGCAATCAGGATTTTTTGAATATGAGCCTGATCCTACCATATTGGCAGGCCAAAGAATACCTGTCAAGCAAAAGAGAAAAAGAAAGTAGTGATTAAGGATTTTCATAAAAATGATTTAAGGGAGGTTAGAAATAGTTAGAGAATGGGGTAAGACTAAAGACTAATTTTATCTTATGAAAACCAATATAGAAAGAACGTCTCTCCACCTGCAGAATTATCAGGCAGAAAAAGGAGTACCGTAATATAGGAAAATAAAGTTAGCGGAGAAAACTCTTCCGGACCCCTTTTTTAAAAAATCAGGGTTTTCATTCAGAATTGAACCACAAAAAATATTGTCATTTTTCTCTTTTTCCTCATTTCTGCCCTGAAAGGAACAGTACCATTGAATCCAGGGGAGAATCCGGCCGGACTATGGCATAGCGCTTTACATTGGTGATTTGCATCTCATCCAAAACATCCACAATATTTTTAAACGAAGAAGCTGCCAATGGTTTAATGATGACCATAAGCTTATCCTGGTCTCCCCATCGTGATTTGACTTCCAATTGTCTTCTTTGGATAAAGTCTCTCAAACCTGCGGGACTGTAATCCATACTATCGATGAAAATTCCATCTGGAAGCGTCAGTTCATCCGGAAGTGAATAAGTATAAATTCTATCGCGGGATCCAAGGATAATGGTGGCTGTTTTGGATTGCGGATAAGGAGTAGGATCTCCTTTTCCATCAGGCATGATGACTTGCATGATGTGAGGTTGTGCTAAAGTGGAGGCGAGCATAAAGAAGGTGATCAGCAGAAATCCCAGGTCAACCATAGCCGTTAAATCTACCTTCGTGCTAACGGACTTCCTGTTTTGGTTTTGAATTTCCATGGCAAAGGTTTTATGTCCTTACAGGATGCAAGATTTTCCAGAAATGCACACTTGCGCTCCACAAAATGGCAGAAGGGTGGAAAGGCAGAAGGGCGGAAGGAATAAACAATAGGAAGACTTATACCCCATACACACACTCATGCTTCTCACTTTCTCACTGTCTCACTTTCTCACGAAGACTCTCTGCTTACCAGAATCTTGCATAGATCACCGCAGTAATCAACAATACAATGATGATCATCGCCCAATGGCCATTAGAGATTTTATACATGGTTGTATCCACTTGGAGTGCTTTTACATTAGCGCGTCCTTTTTTATCTGCCAGGCTGATCCCGATAATGAGCATGGAGGTCAGGAAAAAGACCCATCCCATTTGAATAAGGAATGGAATTTCATAAGCGCCATCGGCATTGAGATATGCAGTGTACATCCACGTCTCATGACCGGCGATGCCTGGAAGGAAATGATCAAATAAAATGGCCAGGGCTACGCCACCAATGATTCCCGCAATAGCTGCATTGGAGGTCGTTTTTTTCCAAAAGAATCCAAACAAGAAGACAGGGAATATCGCAGGTGAAATATATCCGGTGTATTTCTGAATAAATTCAAATCCACCTTTCCCTCCAATTCCAAGCGTATCATTCCAGTTGACGATGATCGCGATCAATAAAGAAACCACCACGACCATTCTTCCCATCCACACCATACTTTTCTCTGTGGCTTCTTTGTTGAAATACTTTTTATAAAGGTCCAGTGTATAAATGGTAGATATACTATTCGCTTTACCCGCCAGTGATGCCACAATAGCAGCAGTCAATGCGGCCATAGATAAACCTCGTAATCCTGTTGGCAAAAATCCAAGTACTGCAGAATAGGCATTGTCTTCCCTGAATTCACCATTAGTCATCATCTGTTGTTGCAACTCTCCATTTTGATACAGGACATAGGCTGCGATCCCAGGTAATACAACTAATAAAGGCATCAGCAACTTAAGAAATGAAGCAAAGAGAATTCCGGTGCGTGCTGTTTTGAGATCGGCCCCAAGTGCACGTTGCGTGATATACTGATTGCATCCCCAGTAATTGAGATTGGCGACCCACATCCCTGCTACCAACATGGCCAATCCTGGCAAGCTCGAATAATTCCTGATTTCCTCAGGTGTTGCATCAGGCCCCGGTTTGTCGAAGATCATATCGAAATGCCCGGGTGCAGATATCAGCAGTTGATTTAACCCTGCCAATGCATCTTTTCCAAATCCGAATTTTTCACTGACGACTGTCAAGGCTATGTATGAGGTGATCAAACCCCCAACCAACAAGACTAATACCTGGATCACATCCGTATAGCCGATTACTTTCATTCCACCCAATGTAATGATCAAGGCAAAGATGGCTAGTCCGATCATGATGAGATGGAAGCCTTCACCACCGGTCAGATTATTGATCGCGAGTGTACCGAGATAAAGGATAGAAGTCAGGTTGACAAAAATGTATAGGAAGAGCCAGAAGATAGCCATGATCATAGCTACCGTTTCGTTATACCTTGTTTTTAGAAACTGCGGCATGGTGAAGATTTTGTTCTTCAGATATACCGGCATAAAAAACACTGCCACGATGACAAGCGAAACAGCAGCCAGCCATTCATAACTGGCGATGGCCAAGCCCAGACGGAAACCATTGCCACTCATCCCAATAAATTGCTCAGCCGAAATATTGGAAGCGATAAGCGAAGCCCCAATGGCCCACCATGTTAATTGTCCTTCCGCCAGAAAGAATTCGGTGGAGGTGGTTTGGGCTTTCTTCTTATTGGAATATACCCACCAGCCATAACCGGCTACAGCAATAAAATAAATAAGAAATACAATATAGTCCTGGGTCTGCAGTCCGTGATTCATATGGTTGGTTTTGTTCTATCCTGTCTGATGAAAACTTAAAACGAATTCCAGCTCAAAACATATTATATAAAAATAATATATGTTTTGCCTGCTCAACGGTTCGCCTTTCCACCGAATATTAGGACTTTTAATTGGCTCGTACAAATACCCTGATGAAGAGCCCATAACAACGCTATGAAATCGCTTTCAACCTTGCTGTAAAATGCCTGAGCGTAGCAGCCTCATAGGTAATCGCCATTCCACGAATGCGCTCTCTTTCCTTAAATACCTGGATGATGACTTCAGCTACATAGTCAATATGACTCTGTGTATAAACCCTGCGTGGGATGGCCAGTCGTACTAGTTCCATCATGGCTGGTATGAGTTTCCCATCTGTATCATATTTACCAAACATCAGGGAGCCTATTTCCACTCCGCGAATTCCACCTTCGAGGTAGAGTGCCGCAACTAAGGCTTGTCCCGGATATTGATCAGGTGGTAGATGTGGCAAAAATGCTTTTGCATCCAAATAGACCGCGTGGCCTCCTGCAGGCAACATAACGGGTACCCCCGCATCATGCAATTTCTCTGTCAGATATTCAATGCTCCTTATCCGATATTGGAGGTAATGCTCATCCATTACTTCCTTTATCCCTATCGCGATGGCTTCCAGGTCACGTCCTGCGAGTCCGCCATACGTTGGAAATCCTTCAGTGATGATCAATAGATTCCTGCATTGAAGGGCAAGAGCTTCATCTTTGAGCGCGATAAACCCACCAATATTTGCGAAAGCATCCTTTTTAGCGCTCATTGTACATCCGTCTGCGTAAGAAAACAATTCACGCGCAATTTGTGGAACAGTGGCATTTGCAAATTCTGCTTCACGTAGCTTGATGAAATAACAGTTTTCCGCAAACCGGCAAGCGTCTATAAACAGAGGGATACCATAATTGCTACAAACATTTTTTACCTGTCTTATATTTTCCATGCTGACCGGTTGACCCCCACCGGAATTGTTGGTCACAGTGATGATGCAAAGAGGAATATGTTCCGCTCCTTTTTCTTGTATAAATTTCTTGAGTGCTTCCACATCCATGTTGCCTTTAAAAGGTGCGGGGACCTGGGGCCTTTTTCCTTCCGCACAAAGAAGATCTACCCCTTCTGCACCACTGACTTCAATATTGGCCCGCGTTGTGTCAAACAAAGTGTTGCTGACTATATATTTTCCCTGACCCCCTATTATGGAAAAGAGAATCTTTTCCGATGCTCGTCCCTGGTGGGTTGGAATGACAATGGGCATACCTGTAACATCCCGGATCGCTTGTTCAAAATGAAAAAAACTGTTGCTGCCTGCATAAGATTCATCCCCAAGCATCATCCCTGCCCATTGAGCACTGCTCATTGCGCTTGTACCACTATCTGTCAGCAAATCGATGATGACGTCCTCAGCCCTGATGAGAAATGGATTGTAAAAAGCTTCCTCAAGTATTTTGGCTCTTTGCTCTTTTGTTGTGAAGGAAATCGGCTCGACGGACTTGATCCGGAAGGGTTCGATGATAACAGACATAATAAATGAAGAATGAAAAAAGTAAAATGAAAAATGAAATGTGAATTGAACACATTATCGGTCGCAAAATTATATGGCTGAAGGGGTGTGTGAGTTTGACTAATCTCAGCGTGGTCCATGATTTTGATCATCTGCAGGACCATAATAAAAAGTGACCATTGCAGCCGAATTGCCTTTGTAGTTTATACATGGAGACTCAATGAGAAATTAATCATGGGAAAAATTAACGTAAAACATTCCTGGGCTGAACCCTATAAGATAAAAATGGTGGAGTTGTTGAAGATGACGACACCGGCTCAACGCAAGAAAGCTATTGCCGTTGCAGGATATAATACGTTCCTGCTTAAATCAGAGGATGTTTATATTGACTTGTTGACAGATAGTGGCACCAGTGCGATGAGTGACCGTCAATGGGCAGGTATGATGTTAGGTGATGAAGCATATGCAGGAAGTGCCAATTTTTATCACCTGGAAGAAAAGGTACAGGATGTCTATGGCTACAAATATGTTATTCCCACGCACCAGGGTCGAGGTGCGGAAAACATTCTTTCAAAGACATTGATCACGAAGGGAGACATCATTCCTGGGAACATGTATTTTACTACTACCCGCCTACACCAGGAACTGGCAGGCGGCCAGTTTATCGATGTCATCATTGACGAAGCGCATGATGCAACAAACCTCCATCCTTTCAAAGGAAATGTGGACATGAACAAACTGGATGCGTTGGTTAAAAAATATGGGGCCGACAAAATCCCCTATGTATGCGTGGCTGTAACTGTCAACATGGCTGGTGGCCAACCTGTATCCATGAAAAACATGAAAGAGTTGAGAGCTTATACAAAGAAGCATGGTATAAAAATCATTCTCGACATGACCCGCATTGCTGAAAATGCATATTTCATCCAGCAACGCGAAGAAGGGTATGCCAAAAAAACAATCCGTGCAATCGTGCGGGAAATCTGTAGTTATACCGATGGCGCCACCATGAGTGCGAAAAAAGATGCGCTGGTAAATATCGGTGGTTTTCTTGCACTCAATGACCCAGCAGCCTATGAAGAAGCAAGTAACCTCGTCGTGGTGTATGAAGGATTACATACCTATGGCGGACTCGCAGGCAGGGATATGGAAGCCAT
>DASXWI010000532.1:0-5796 GCA_036503755.1 Saprospiraceae bacterium
CATACCAGTCCTTGCTCTGGATAGATTTTATTTTGTAGACTATAATTGGCCGCAGAAGAGTATCCTTGCCAGGTAAAGCCCATAGAACCTTTCAATTGTTCAGCGGCATTTGCCATGACGATATCATCCACATTGAATTCAATCTTTACTGGGAATTGTTTCTTTTCCCAATTAAGGACCAGTTCTGTACCATTCTTCGACAGGTTGATGAATTCATAAGTCAAAGCTTCGGTCATGGCGTTTTCACGGATGGTGATATTTGCGCGTAACAGATCAGTGGCTGGATCATAAAAGAAATTTCCCCAGGAGCGGTTGTCTTTGGACAAGACTACTTCTCCTGTATTGTCGCTATTGATGACAAAGAAGAGGCCATATTTTCCGGCAGGCACTGGTTTGCCTTCAACTGTAGCAGCATGTGAAAATTCGATGGTTGTATTTTCATTTGCTCCCGCACGCCAAGGAGTCTTGTGAGGGCTACCACCGGGTTCAACATTCCAGCCATAGGGCACAAGTTCGCCCCAAATTTTACGGCCTTTGACAGAAGGTCTTGAGTAGTTAACGGTGATCGTGGATATCCCTATGGTTTGCTTCACTTCAGCACCCGGACTTGGTGTGCGAGGAGTGGCTATATTTTGTGTCCATGCCATGGTGGACAGTAGCATGATGGTAATAGGGAAGAGAATGCGGAAGATCAATGTGTTTTTCATACAGCTAGGATTTAGTTACTCAAAATACGAAGCGATATGACTGGGATTCCCGGACTTGCCGGATAATGGACTAACGATCACTGTGGAGGGTATGCTGCTGCAGAATTCATCGACTTAAAAAGCTGTCAGCTATCAGCTCTCAGCTGTCAGAAAGTAGATTTGTTGATTGGTACCTCCTTTTCCTCCGTGCTACCTCCAAATCCTCCGTGCGAACTTATTTTTCTTGGAAAGATTACTGTATAAAAAAGTAATAGACAGTTTTTTGCTTCTTGTAGACGGAGTAGTTCATTTGAAACGATTTTCTTTCGCACGGAGGGAAAAAGGGAGGTAGCACGGAGGAAACGGAGGTCATTTCCGCATGACTTATCTTTTCACTAACGGAAGTCAATCATTTCGAAAATGGTATAATTACCCTGACAGCTGTTAGCTGATAGCCGATAGCTCAATAACTTTTCAAGAATTTTCCAAGATAGGAGAGTGTGCCATCACCATTGATGCCGAATACAAAATAGAATCCTTCTGGTAGCTGGCTGATATTGGCTTCAATTTCAAAAGATCCTTCGGTGTCAATGTTTATAAGCTTTCTGCCATGTACATCAAGAATGCTGATCGTGGGATATACTGGTTCACTAACTTGAATATTGATTGTAGAAGAAGATGGATTAGGGTATATTTTTGTTTCAATTGGATTCGCATCGCTAGTAGCAGTTGTCCAGGGTATTTCATCACAATCATAATACAGATTGAAATGAATTGTACCTATGACACTATCCTGGTAGCACCGTATGTAATAGAAGGCGGCATCGACAGGTTGTATGACTGTTTGATCCCAGAAAAAGAAAGTGCTGATGGATCCAATGCCTTCTATCACCCTCATCCCCCACCATTCTCCATATGGTTCATAGAGGCTAGGAAACCGGATATCCTGGAAAAGCAATGGATGACCATTCATGTCAATAATGCCTGTGCTGTCTACAATAAAAAGATCCGGGCTCCAACCACCAAAATACATATACTCCAGGGTGTCACCTACTTCACGATTGAAGTCATACAGCAACCGGTTGCCTTCAAATACTTTGTTAGATTCTTCATACAAGTATCGAAATTCAATTAGAGTGTCCAGGTCTCCATATGCCGAATGTTGAAGAGACGTTAACTTCATAATATTGCAGATCTGGCCATTGATCAGCGTATCTCCTGGTAGGATTTCAAGTTTTACAACAGCCTCTCCGCCATACCAACTGACGTCATAGGTCCAGGTGGCCCCTGTAGTAAACCAGGTGTATTGGGCACTCACAAATTTGGAGATAAAGAAGAATAAGGATAAAGCCAGGATTTTCATTTTTCTAAGGGTTGTGTTTGAGGGTTGGTTTCAAATTTACACATTCAAGGTGATATTTTCGAAAGAGCTGTTAGCTCTCAACTGTCAGAAATGGCTTACAGCTTCCAGCTTCCAGAAAGTAAGTTTGTAGATCGGTGCCTCCGTTTCCTCCGTGTTACCTCCAAGTCCTCCGTGCGAACTTATTTTTCTTGGAAAGATTACTGTACAAAAAAGTAATAGACAGTTTTTTGCTTCTTGTAGACGGAGTAGTTCATTTGAAACGATTTTCTTTCGCACGGAGGGAAAAAGGGAGGTAGCACGGAGTGAACGGAGGTCATGTCCAGTGACTTAAAGATTTGATCACAGATTTCCTACCTCGCTGTATTTTTCGGCTAACTCACGGATTACTCCGATTACACGAATTTCACGGATTTAATTTTCGGATGCTTTAGGATATAGGCAATCAATCGGTGAAATCCCTTAATCCGGGTAATCCGTGATTCCGACAAATATATCGCACGAGGTACACAACATGCACGGTGTAATAGTGCACGCACTAACAGCCTAACGCTGGTAGCTCGAAGAAAGATGAGAAATAAGGTGATTGTCAGGTTTATCTTCAATGGCTTCATGAAAATGGGTTGATCTTTTTTCAAACGTAAACAAAGTAAAATTATTTGGCCCCTGCACTTCATCTGTACCGGGGCCAAAAATTACGTTTTTGATTTTTTAAAAAAAGAGATTATCCTTTATTGATAATGCCCTGTTCACTCTGCAATATCTTCTGCAATTTGAGTTCCCTGAGGGTTTGGTCCAAAATGGTAGTAGGATTAAAACTTGGAGGAAAGGATCGTGGGGGATAAGTTTTGAAAGATTCAGCGAAAGCAAAGACTTTTTCCATCATGCCATAGACTTGGCCCACATGGTCCACCTGCCAGTCCCAGAACGTATTGGACGTGATGTCAGCTCTTTCAAAAGGATCCTGGAAGAGATTGAAAGTCTTTTGCAGACGCAGTGTCGTAAATGGTTCTGCCCAGACCCCCATCGTTCCTTGCATACGTTGTTCGGCGAAAACATATTTGTAATCACCGTCCCGAAGACAGACCAGGTGGCCATCGTCATCAGCGTAGAAAAAATCTGTCCTGGCACTCTTGGTGCCATTGTTTTTGCCTACCGTACCATTGACATTTCTAAGGAAAGCAGATTGATCATATCCATCCAGGTGTACTTTATAATTTATGCCATTGGCAGTATAACCATTGGCCAATTTCCCTTTTATATCCGCCTCTCCTGCAATTGCACATAGCGTAGGGATCCAATCATTATGACTCATGAGTTCAGTGGTGATGGTGCCCGGATCAATCTGTCCAGGCCAGCGTACCAGGCATGGCACACGAAATGCTCCTTCCCAGTTTGTATTCTTCTCACTTCGGAATGGTGTCATTGCACCATCGGGCCATGTATTCATATGTGGGCCGTTGTCAGTAGAATACACTACAATGGTATTTTGTGTCAAGCCGAGATCATCTAATACTTTAAGGAGGGTGCCTACTGTTTCATCATGTTCGATCATACCATCGATGTATTCACTGTCACCATGCGTGTATCTGCCACGATGTTCTTCACGAACGTGTGTACGCAGATGCATACGTGTTGAATTAAACCAACAAAAGAAAGGTTTGCCAGCAGCTTGCTGACGTTTGATAAAATCAATAGCAGCAGCGGATGTCTCATCATCGATGGTTTCCATCCGTTTTTTAGTAAGAGGTCCTGTATCTTCTATAGTCTGTTTTCCAATTTTGCCAAACCTCGGATCGACCGTGCCATCATCCTTAGTTGAGGCTTTGCATTTGAGCACACCCCGGGGACTATACTTAGCTAGGTACGCAGGATCTTTTGGGTAATCCGGAAGTTCTGGTTCTTCTTCTGCGTTGAGATGGTAGAGGTTTCCGAAAAATTCATCAAAGCCATTTACAGTTGGCAAAGATTCGTTTCGATCTCCCAGGTGATTCTTGCCAAATTGTCCTGTAGCATAACCGAGGTTCTTAAGTAATCCCCCAATGGATGGGTCAAGTTGATTCATGCCCATGGGAGCGCCCGGAAAGCCGACTTTCGTAAGGCCAGTTCGAATCCCGTGTTGACCTGTAACAAAAGCCGCACGACCCGCGGTACAACTTTGCTCCCCATAATAATGAAGAAACCGCACACCTTCATTGGCGATCCGGTCAATGTTTGGCGTGACATAACCCATCAGGCCATCGCTGTAGGCGCTGATGTTGGACGTTCCGATATCATCACCCCAGATCACTACGATGTTTGGCTTTTGTTGCGCCAATAGGGGTGCCCAGGAGATAAATGGTAAAAGAACCATAACGTGGAATACGATTCTTTGCAAGCGAAAAATTTTCATAATAAGCGGTGTTTTAGGTTATAAAATGAAACGATAGCAACCGAATGAAAGCAGATTGTAAGGAGGAGTGGGGTAAAGTAACCAAAGCCATTGGCAGGGGCTACTACTTGTACAATCTGGAAAGAAATATAATGATTTTCATAAAAAGGGATACACTCATTGAACGCTAATGGCCGGTTTTAAGAATGCCAGGATAAGAATTCCTTCACGAATACTCGGTTGGCTTGACCGTTTACGCAGGCACTATTTAATAGGAAGTTCCAACAGGCCAATTTTGAGACAGAATAACAACCAAACTATTATGAAAACGATTTCGACTCCCCTTTCCTGTTTTGTCCTATTGATGTTTTTGGTCCTCCCTGGTGCTATTAGGGCGCAAGAAGTCGGTATTGGAACATTCCTTCCAGACCATAGACTCCACGTCTACAGTAATACATCCAACTTGTTGAAACTGGAAAATTCAACCCCGCTGAATGTAGGGGTCATGTCTGAGATGTTCTTTAAGTCGGGCACGCACTATACCGGGGCTGTAAAAACAATTGGTAATGGTACACTGCTAGCGAGACTTGGCTTTTTTACATATGCAGCAACCAGCTCAGGTGGTTTATTGGAGCGTATGAGCATCATGGACAATGGGGCCATAGGAATCGGTACGAATACTCCCGGTAGTGGGTTCCTGCTTGATGTCAACGGCCGGACGCGGGTGCGCAGTAACGCTAGTGGGGGTGGAACTGCTGGAATTGCTTTTATGGACGCCGCCAATGCCAATAATCGCGGTTTCATTGGAATGGAAGATGACAATACGGTCGGGCTTTACGGATATAATGGGGCTGGCTGGGGTCTGACGATGAATACAATCACTGGAGGAGTTATAGTAGAGAATACGCTTCAAGTAAATAGTAATCTTGAAGTAATAGGTGCGAAGCTTTATGCCACCAATAATATAGATGATACAGGTTGGTTCATTAATACTTCAGGACAGGGTTATGCAGCAGTGTATGCTGAAGCAGATTTTGAAGAAGGTGAAGGTACAGGTGTTTATGGTGAAGGAGGTGAAATAGGTTTATTTGGCATTGCCGATATGGCGGGTGGTGCAGGACATCGCTACGGAGTTAAAGCCTATGGTAATAATGGCGCATTTAATAATTATGGTGTCCATGGTACTGCCAACGGTGGAAATAGTGCAATAGGCATTTATGGATATGCAGCAGGAGGCACTTCTACCTGGGGAGGATATTTCTCAGGCAGTGTGTACACAAGTGGGAGTTACCAGGGCTCTGACCGGAAATTGAAAAACGATATCCGCCCATTGAATAATGCCATATCGCTCATTAAAGCATTGAAGCCATCCACGTATG
>DASXWI010000533.1:0-3280 GCA_036503755.1 Saprospiraceae bacterium
ATTTCGATTCCAAAGGAGGTAAAATCTCCAACGTCGAGCTCAAGAAGTACAAGAAAGTACTGCTCGATGACAAGAAAAAGGAATACAAGATCCCGCTTCGATTGATGGATGACCCCAAGAATGTCTGGGATTTCTCCATTCCTTCCAGGCAAGGGGATCTGCACACTTCTGATCTCAACTTCCAGCCAACGGTAGAAGGTAATAAAGTAACCTTCAGGGCCCTTGGCCAACAAGGTGAACAAATCGTACAAGAGTATACCCTGACAGATTCACCTTATGAGGTCAAGTACCAGATGCGAATTGAAAATGCTTCCGGGCTGATCAATTCAGGTGCTGAAGCAAAACTCACATGGGTAAATCATCTTGATAAACTCGAGAAGAGCAGCAATTTTGAAAAGACGATGTCCACGGTCTATTACAAAGAGACTGAAGAATCAGTAGACTATTGTAATTGCCGAGATGATGCGCAGGAGAACCTAAGTACAAAGCGCATCAAATGGTTTAGTCATTCCAACCAGTTTTTCAACAGTTCATTGATCTCTGCAGAATCTTTTACCGGTGGGATCTTTGAAACGAAGATGGTTGATCCTGCAGATGAAAGTTTGAAAACAACATCTGCTGTCGTTACTATGCCTATAAAAGGTGATGGTACACCAAGCCAGATGACCATGTACATCGGGCCAAATGATTTTGAAACCCTTCGTCATTATGATGTAGAGTTGGAAGATATCATTCCGTTTGGCCGTTCCATTTTTGGTTCGATCAATCGTTGGGTCATACGCCCTATTTTCAATTTCCTGATTGCTTTTATTGGAAGTCACGGCGTCGTGATCTTGTTGCTCACCTTCCTTGTCAAACTTGCATTGTTTCCATTATCATACAAGATGCTTCAGAGCCAGGCCAAGATGTCTGCATTGAAACCATCGCTTGCCGGACTTCGTGAGAAGTACAAGGATGACATGCAAAAGCAACAGATGGAGACGATGAAAGTATATCGTGAGTATGGCGTTAATCCTTTAGGTGGTTGTTTCCCGGTATTGCTACAAATGCCGGTTTGGTTTGCACTCTATCGATTCTTCCCTGCTTCAATTGAATTCAGGCAAGCATCGTTTTTATGGGCGACGGACTTATCATCCTATGATGTATTTTTCAACCTGCCCTGGGATGTACCCTTCTTTGGTGCGCATGTGAGTTTGTTGACACTGCTTTGGGCTGCCAGTACAATTGCCTATACCTATTATAATATGCAGAATATGGATATGGCCAACATGAATCCTGCTTTGAAATATATGCAGTACATCATGCCGGTCATGTTCCTTGTCTTCTTCAATAGCTATGCATCGGGTCTGACTTTATACTTGTTGTATTCTAACCTTCTAAACATTGGTCAGACACTTGGGGCGAAGCGATTCCTCTTTGATGAAAGTAAGATCATGGAGAAATTGAATAAGAATAAGGAGAAGCCAAAGAAAGAAGGCGGCTTCCAGGCGAGACTGGAACAAGCAATGAAGGAGCAACAACGTCTTGCTGAAGCCAGAAAAAATCAACCTGCATCCACACCAACAAAGAAAAAAAGCAAATAACTTCATTCTGTCTTACCGAATAACGAATGACTAAAAACCACGCCCATCAGGAGGCCCCGGTCGGGGTTGTCGGTGCGGGTAGCTTTGGCTTGACAGTGGCACAATTGCTGGCGGTCAATAATAATGTCCTTCTTTTCGCAAGAGATCCACAGGTAGTTGCTCAGATCAATGAGCAGAGGATGTTGATGGGTGTGAACATAAATCCACGCATCACGGCTATTTCATCTTATGCGCAGATGGCCGAAACCTGTGAGTTGATCTTTCCTGTTGTGCCTTCTGATGATTTCAGAAACATGATGAAGTCACTTGGTCCATTATTGTCTCCAAGACATATCCTGATTCATGGCACAAAAGGTTTGGACACTGTCAAGGTGAAAGATGTCATGACGTTTAGTGGGAAGATTACGCGTGAAGATGTCTGCACCATGTCCAGGGTGATCACACAAGAGAGCAATGTGTTGCGTGTTGGTTGTTTGTCTGGCCCTAATCTCAGTAAAGAAATATTAGAAGGACAGCCTACAGCAACTGTGATTGCGAGTGAATATGACGAGGTCATCAGCATCGGGATTGAGGTGCTTTCCAGCAAAAAGATATTTGTCTTCGGATCATCTGACATTCTTGGTGCTGAATTGGCGGGAGCGTTTAAAAATATTATTGCCGTTGGTTCGGGATATCTGAGAGGAAAAGGGCTTGGTAAAAACGTGCAGGGATTATTTATCACCAGGGGTCTGCATGAGATCGCTTATTTCGGGGGATTGATAGGCGCAGACAAATCCGCTTTCCTGGGTACAGCAGGTATCGGTGACCTGATTGCTACGGCAACAAGTTCCAGCAGCCGTAACTTCAACTTTGGCTTCCAGCTAGGCCAGGGTAAGCAACTCAATGAAGTCCTGGCTGCTTCGGATGAACTTGCGGAAGGTGTCCGCACGCTGAAGATTGCCTACTTATTGGCAAAAACAGAAAAAATAAGGTTGCCGATCATTGAAACGTTGTACAAAATCGTGTATGAAAACCTTCCTTTCGAGGTGGCCCTGGATTACCTCATGCGGTATCCTTATTCCAAGGATGTCTCTATCCATCTCTGATCGTATAATAATTACCCGGCCTCCGTCTAAAAAAGGGAGCCTGGGGGCCTGGCGCATTTATTTTGCCGCCAATAAAGTGGTTACTCTATATTTGACAAGTTATTTAGACAGGGTATGAAGATTTCGCAATTATTAGGTCTCGCAAACAATGCCGATCAAAAGAGTGTTGACTTCCTTGAAAACGCTATGGTCAAGGAAGCCCAGCCTGGCTTTGATTATCTCAAATTCAAACAGTCGATTGAGCAGTTAGCCAGTTTAAAACTGGATGTATCTACTGCTTTGAAATCCGCATATGCTACAGCCTCCACGATGGGGGTGACTAAGGATTCCCTGCTGCAATCTGCCCGCCACTACCTCACTGTGCTTGGTGAAGAGAAAAAACAATTTGACCAGGCGCTCAACAACCAGGTACACCAGCGTGTTGCTTCTAAAAAAGAAGAATTGCAGAAATTGCAACATGAGATAGAAGAGCATCGCCGCCAGATCACAAAGCTTGAAAAGCAAATCCTGGAATTCCAGGGCAAGATCGCAAGGTCGGATGAAGAAGTGGCTGAAGCAAAAGCCTCCATTGACCAGACCAAAATGAAATTTGAAAATACCTATCAGCAGTTT
>DASXWI010000534.1:0-7052 GCA_036503755.1 Saprospiraceae bacterium
AGCGGGGACGAGCGCGGCCTCAAACTTGAACGCCAGGATAATACAGATGATTGGCGAATATATGCTGGAGCTACAGCGGATTCAGATCTTGCTTTTTCTTTAAACAATACTTTAATGGGCGTCATCGATGGCACAACCGGAAACTATGTCCCAAGTTCGGACATTAGACTGAAGACCGATATCCAACCAGTAACTTCAGTGTTATCTCAAGTCATGCAATTAGAACCAAAGACATATAAGTTTATTGGAAAAGAAAATGGAAGTAAAACGTATGGTTTTATTGCGCAGGATGTAGAAACGGTTTTTCCGGAGTTTGTAAACGAAAGGGAAGATGGATATAAAGGAATCGCTTATGACAATTTCACAGTTGTAGCTATACAGGCGATCAAGGAACAACAAGCGATTATTGCGCAACAACAAGTATTGATTGAGAACTTGCTCCAGCGTGTTCAAGTACTTGAACAAGAATAAAAAGTGAGTAAAGAAGTGAAATGAAGAAGTGAAATGAAGAAGCTATATGATAACCATAGCTTCTCCATTTTTATACATTTATTTCACAAATGGATACTCATGTATCAGACATTTTCTTCTTCTCATTTCCGGGTCATTTTCATTTCGAGACCAAAATTATCCAGGTTAATTTCATTGCAGGAATACTTTGATACATAAATTTCTGATTCAATTGTGAAGCTATCTTTTACAGCAGTGGCGGTGAATTCTTCATTAGAGCTGACAACATAATGTTTGTGGTCTGATCCACCAAGAAAACCAACAATGATATCATCATCATCAACCAACGTCCCATCTGCTTTAAATTCAACTTCTCCTCCGCTTGAGTCATCCAGGGAGATTATCCAACTACCCACAATGTTCTCTGCCAGGTTGCCGGCATCACATGGATCATCATCATCATCATTACAGGCAATAGATAGGACCAGCAATGAGGAAATAAGTAAACTATTCAGGATTTTCATGCTAATAAATTTAATGGTTTAAGTAAAAATTATCAGCAGAAAAGTAGAGGAGGCATGGAGGATGTCCAATACTGATTTATCCTAAGTTTTAAAGAGGATTGACATTTAAAAGAATGCTATCCCTTGACTAAAGATATAGATTGAACACTCGTGCTATCCTCAGCCCGTAGTATGTACAAGCCAGTAGGAAAATCTTTTAAGGATACTTGGGTTGTTTCTCCTGGATGCAATTTTCCAGTTTGAAGGAGTTGACCTTGAGAAGTAATTAGTGAAAATTTGATTGCACCAGGATTATTAGTCATTGCCTGAATGTATATAATATCCGAGGTAGGGTTGGGGCGTGCATTAAGCAAAGAAACCAATTTTGCTTCATGAAATACACCTGTACTGAATTCGACCAATTCATTAACAGCTGTATTGGTTACTACTCCGGTATTAAAATCAAAATAGATATGAGCCGTATTTTCAATAATCGTTGGAGAAGTCAGTTCAGTTTTCGCTTTTATCGAATACATGATAAATCCATGACTTCCCAATTCATTGATGGTGCTGTCAGGCAAATAAATATTCATGAACCGGAATTCTAAAGTTCTGTTTTCTTTGAGGTAAGCTTCGAAGGGATGACTTGAACTAAGAATTTCAAGTGAGTTCAAATCGAGATCGGCATCCAGTGTATCCCGAATGATCACGTTGAAGGCAGTGTCATTGCCGGTATTTTGAAAACGGATCGTATATATTAATGGATCTTCAAGATAAGTTTTTCCATCTCCGGCGGAACGTACGGATCTTGCAATTTTATCATTTGGATCATAGGAGCATCTTATTTCCTGGTTGATCAGAAAACTATCCGAGTGCATAAGTCCGTCATTGGCAATGACATCAACATATCCTCTCCATGTAAGTATACCGTTAGGTATTGTAGGTATACTGATTTCCATGCTGATCTGGTCTGATCCAAAAGGATCGATATCAGAAAATAACCACTTGATCGTATCTCCTGAAATCCAGTATGGCAAAGGAAATATCGATCCTATTTCAGCATAAGGATCGTTGATGAAAGTAATCTCACCGGTTGCAGAATTCGTACCAAGATTGTTGAACGAAAGATAATAGGTGCTTATTTGTCCGCATCTTGGAAATCCTTCAATAAGGTTCAATTGGAAATCTATGAGTTCCTGGTCCGGGATCAGGTTGAAATCTAATCCTGAAACTGATTCTGTTCCGATGTTTACTTGATAGGAAGAAGGAGAGTTGTCAATATGCCAGTTTGGCCTGGGTATATATTTGATTTCATGGTCTCCTGAAGAAACAGATAGACCATAATAACCTACTATGCTGCTATAGGCCATTGTATTTTCCGGAAGTAATAAAGCGCGATGTGCGCCTAATGGTGTATCTCCAGGATCCTTGGTACCATTCTGATTGACATCCCTGTAAATGTGGCCACTGGCCAGGGGCGTTTCTTGTCCATCAATATGTTGAATGTATTTTTCATTAAAGACCATCAAGCCGCCATTTTCATGGGTCACCCAAATATTGTTATGCTTGTCGATGTAGAAAGTACCAATGCGTTCAGGTATTATTGGAGAGTTTGACCTGGTATAGCAGCGCCATGTTTCATTTTCATACTTGCATAAGTTTTCATCACTGAGGAACCATGGATTTCCATCTTTGTCCCATTGTGGTTCCCAGCCTAAGTTATAAGCACTTTCAAGTTTCTTCCACTGAATACCATCATATATCCAAAAGACATGTCGGGAATGAACAGAGTTTCCATCCAATACCCATATATCATGATTAGGGGCTATAAATATTTTATAACCAAATTCCCCTTCTTCCCATAACGGTATAACAGTCCATGTGCTATCTGATTCTAAACGGTACAAGTGGTCTGCGATCGCATAGATTTGACCGGATGAATCAGCGGTAGCGTGATGGGGATATGCTTTATAAAACAAACCTGGTTGCAACTCGTACCAGATCGTGGGAAGGTGAATGGTTTGCCCATGATCAAAAACAGTAATTTTTGTTTCACCGCTGGCAACAATATATCGACCCAGGGGATCAACCTGGTACCTGGGAATATAGTCTAAAGGTATACCGGCAGAATCCCGTAAAAGAAATTTTGAAAAAGCAACACCATCAAAAAGGGAAAGATTAGAATCATCCGGGTATAGCCAGATCCCACCACTTTTGTTAGAGCCAATCGGCCAAGGATAGGTTCGTTCGTCAGGGGAATGAATCGGCGTGAATTTTTCTCCATCAAATTTGATCAGGCTTCGATTTGTGGAGAACCATTTTGTATTCCATTCATCCACTATTATGTCATTCACATCATTGGAGGGTATAGCAGAATTAGATAAGTTGATTTGTTTAGCGATCGTACCATCATAGCTATACAATGACCTTGAAGAATACGAATCATCATACGTGTCATACATGAGCCACCAATGATCCTGATCAATCATGAAAAATTTATCAGGTTGACCATTTGAAAATCCAAATCCAGGCAGATAAAATTCGTTCCAGTTTTGGCCATCATACTTTAGCAGCATGGTATCTGCCAGCGAAAGCCATATTTGATTTTGCTGATCTACAAAGAGCGGATTAGTAATTGCTTCTGTTGACCTGGCTGCTAACGGAAGTGGAATTTCATTCCATTCCTGTCCATTATATTTTAGCAGCTTGGGTGTATTCAGGTCTTTTATTAGCAAATAGACATTTCCTTCAGCGTCATGGGCGAAAACATCATCAGCCTGGACTGGTGGGCCAAAGTTGCTTAGATCATGAAGGGTCCATGATACACCATCAAATTCACCAATCGTGGTTTCAGATAAAGTGGTGCTTCTCAGCACTGTCCATATGTGAGATTCTTTATCTACCCCGATATCGCCATGCGAGACAATAAAATCAAAAGGAGGTTTGATGACAGTGGTGAATTGTCCCTGGTCGTAGAAGTGTAAACTCTGTTGGCCTATGGCTAAGTTTAACCAGACTTTTCCATCAGGGGTAGTTTGAATATCATAAGCACCATAAAAAGAACTACCGTTGACTTCAGGGATCAATTCGAAAGTTGTACCATCAAACCGTATGAGCCTTGACCATGGTCCATTTTGATTGCCCAGCCAGATGCCTCCGGTTGAATCAATATTTAAAACGTTACAATAATATTCAGGAAGATTGGAGTTGATGGTATTCCAGGTTGTGACTTTACCTGTAAGCATATTCACTTTAGAAAGTCCGCTTCCTGAAATTGTCCAGATATCATTGTGATAGCGTGCATAGTTTGTTACTGCATCGGATGCTGAATAAATACGCCATTCCTGCGCATGTGTGTTTCCAAAAAAATAAAGTAGGAGGGCGATGAAGAAAGTGGAGTGTTTCATAAAGCAGTTTTTTGCTTAATGGAAAGTTGAATTTACCAATAAACACGGAACATCCCCCCAACCCCCTTCAAAGGGGGAGGTATGATTTTTCTATTGCAATACGCTTTCGCTACCACCTATGCCTTAACCTTACAACCACTGGACACCCCCGTCCCTGTTCAATATGGGAAGTGTGATTTTCCTGTGTCTATTTGGCCTCTGCCTAAACCTCTTCCCCAAACCGGCCTCTAAAAGACCGGTTAGTTACATATTATGTGTTTTTTATATTTAAATTTCTTACCATATCTATAAAATTTATTTACAGAGGGTATTGCATATAACTAAATGTTATATATTTACATTATTGAAATATATAATATACTTTTGCTGAGAATACAATTTCACTAATTTGTGAATACCAGCCACCCGAGATGAAGTTTTCCGGTGGTTTTTTAAAAATAAACGGTGGGAGAAAGTGGTAGAAAGTGGGAGGTTTATCTACATTTACGTCGTTACAAGACCGAGAATGGAATGAAGACCAACTTTTTTGGGGAATATGAATGCAAGCTCGATGAGAAAGGCCGTTTAAGGCTGCCCTCAGCGATCCTCAATCAGTTGGGCGATAACAACTCACGCGAATTTGTGGCCAATAGGGGTTTTGAAAAATGCCTCTATCTTTTTCCAAAAGATGTCTGGACAATAAAGCTCAATGAAGTCCAGGGCCTCAATGAATATCTACCCGAAGTCAGGCAGTTTAAAAGGTACTTCTACAGAGGTGCCACGGAGTTTACTCCAGACAAAGCTGACCGCATACTTCTACCTAAAATTTTACTTGACTACGCCGGTATTGACAGAACACTTGTGATCACTGCAGTTGGTGATTACCTGGAAGTCTGGAATGCAGATGCATATAAAGATCTGATCAATACCGAACCGGTGGATATTTCCGCCCTTGCGCAGAAGATTGCCCATCTCCGGACCAAAGGGTCCAATGAGTGAATATCACGTGCCGGTATTACTGGGTCCGTCTCTTGATGGACTTCAGATCAGGCCTGATGGAATATATGTGGATGTCACCTTCGGCGGAGGAGGACATGCCAAAGGAATCAGTGAACGCCTGGATGACAACGGTCATCTGTTTGTTTTTGACCAGGATGAAGATGCAGAAGCTAACCTGTGGGGAGATGATCGTGTAACCTTGATCGTATCTAATTTCAGACACATCACAAAGTGGATGAAATATTATGGTGTCGAAGGAAAGGTAGACGGTATTCTGGCAGATCTCGGTGTTTCATCACACCAGTTTGACGATCCTTCAAGAGGATTCTCTTACCGATACGATGAACCACTGGATATGCGAATGAACAGGCAGCAATTGCGGTCAGCAGCAGATGTGATCAATCAATATGATGCGATCCAACTGCAGGATGTTTTTTCGAAGTACGGAGAAATAACCAATGCCAAAACGCTGGCTCAAACCATTGTGAGAGCGAGAGCTAGCAGCCCTATCAATACCACGGGACAGTTGGCAGATGTAGCTGAACAATGTCTGAAAGGATTGAAGATGAGATACCTCTCACAATTGTTCCAGGCACTGCGAATTGAAATCAATGATGAAATGGGAGCACTGAAAGATTTGCTGAAAGGATCCCATGAGGTTTTGAAACCAGGAGGAAGAGTAGCAGTCATCGCTTATCATTCCCTGGAAGATCGACTGGTCAAACGATATTTAAAATCAGGCAATTTCGAAGGAGAGCCTGATACCGATTTTTTCGGACGAAGAAAAGAAATGTGGGATGTGATTACACCGCGCCCGATCGAACCGGATGAAGAAGAGATGATGCGGAATCCGAGATCAAGAAGTGCGAAACTACGCATAGGAGTGAAGAGTGAAGAGTGAAGAGTGAAGAGTGAAAAGTGAAAATGTAGGATAAGCTTTATAAGCCTATAAGCTTTATAAGCAAAAAGGATAACCTCCTAAGCTTCTAAGCCCTGAGCTTAAAAGTTGAAGAGTGTCGAATAAAAAAATTGAAACAAACAGAATTACTACCAATAAGTTACTGCATAAAGTATGCCAATTAAAAATTCACTATATCGGTTGCTCGGGACGAAGATGATCTACAAGAATCTTCCCTTCCTGTACTTCCTCTGTGGACTAGGTGTACTCTATATCGGTAATGTACATTTTGCTGAGCGGAATGTGCGCAGAGTGCAGACTCTGCAACATGAGCTGAGAGAACAACGATGGAGGTACATGACCGTAAAGTCGGATCTGATGTATCAATCCACCCCTACTATGATAGAGCGCAGTGTCGCAGAGCAGGATCTACATTTCTTAACCCAAAATCCGGTCGTCATCCGTTAGTCCCATCGCCTTAAAAAGCGAACCCCCCACAGATGAAAGAGATTAAAAAAGAATTACTGATCCGGGTGTATATCGTTGCATTAGCGATGGTAGGGGTGGCGTGCCTTCTTTTTTATAAAGCTGCAAAGATTTCGATCGTAGAAGGTGATCAATGGAGGAGTATGGGAGATAGTTTATATCTCAAGTATGTTCCCATCATTGCGGATAGAGGTGATATCCTGGCAGCAGATGGCAGCCTGATGACGACATCGCTACCATACTTTGATCTTCACATGGATTTCAAAGCAGATGGTTTAAGAGATGATATTTTTAAAGCGAATGTGGATAGCCTGGCGTATTACTTGTCCA
>DASXWI010000535.1:0-1822 GCA_036503755.1 Saprospiraceae bacterium
GCAATGAACTTAAATCCAGGTTAGCATCAATAGGGTTGCTGATGAAAACGTTCCTGGCTGTATCTGTTCCTACGTTTTGAAAGTGGATTGTGTATTCCAATTCACTTGTCGACATTGGAATTTCTCCTCCAGGTCCCTTACCAGCAGGGGTAACTTCAATAAAATTCGGGTCATAGGATCCTCTCACAACCTGGTTAAGCGAATAGGTATTATTCAGCAGGTCAAGATCTGTTACAACTGTAGGGATAACTGAACCAAAATGATACAATGTATCTCCAAGTAAACCTGGATCCGCTGGCAATGAAAAACAGAGTTGTATACTACGTATTTCCAGCCATTCCAAATTATCAAAATGAAAAGTGAATTGATTTCCATTCATGGAGATAGGTAGGACATCGGAATACTCAAAGGTTAGGATATCATCAAAGACCACAGTTATCTCACCATCTGTTACCCTGGGTGCAAGGTTCTTGATGTTGACTATATAACAGGAAAGAAATCCAGGATTAGGTCCATTCTGTGGTGTAATTGAAATGGCCAGGTCAATGGCTGTTGTATCAGGGACATAACCAATATCATTATCCTCGCTGATCGGATTAGCCTGGGAAAGAGAAACGGAATACTTACCATCAGCCGGATTGCCATAACTATGATAGCTCGGTAATAATCCTTCTATTGTATACGTACCCTCATCTGCAAATAAGAGGCTATAAACTCCCTCATTGTTTGAAAAAGAAATCCTATCCTGGTTTTCAGTTTGTACGAAATGATTTTTAAGGGCCAGGTCGTCTCCATCAAAAACACCATTATCATTTCTATCTGAATACAACAATCCTCTTGTCCTGTAAGCGGGATTTGGTAAAAAACCCAAGGCACCTATTGTTACATTTCCACTTTTGTAATCCCTTCCACCAATATAAATGTCGTTTTGAGGAGTTAATAACATTGACTCGACCACATCTATCTTGCTAGTATCCAATGGTATCACATCCCAGTCTCCGTTCTCACTGATGGCAATGAAATTTTCAAATGCCAGATACACCTGATCCTCATTTCCCAATTCAAATTCATAAATGAATCCCTCATAAGGTATATCAATTGGCTCAGACCATTGACCATTGATAAATTGCATATAGAAATTGCCCAATGCCAGGTTTCCACTTGCTACAAGAAATGGATCATTATTGGAATCCAGGTCTATGTGTGTAAATGAAGCTTCCGGGTAGCCATACGTTTCTCCATCAAATAAAGTAGTGTCTAAATCTGTCAGCCGCACTACCCCGGCAGGGGTAAAACAACCTCCTTCGATGCAAATGGAGGATGAAGTGGTCATCCATTTCTCATTTTCAAGATCAATTTCAATTTCGCTTAAGCTCCTCGAATTGATATCTACTCCTTCCTGATGCAGATTATAGGGCTTCCAGCTTGTACCGTTATACTCCCACAATCGGCTCCTTGTGGTCCACCAAATTCTATTGGCGGATTCCACTTTGATATTGGAAGCATTAAAATTAACAGCGTTATTTGAGGGATCATGGACAGTCCATTGGCTATTGACGATATCATATTCCACCACACGGTCACGGGTTGAAATCCAAATCTTATCTCCCAGGCTGGCATCAATGCTTCTGGGTGTAGCATGAGCTTCCGAAAGGCCGGAATTCAGCAGATCATACGCAATCCAGTTTACCCCATCGAATTTAATAATGCTTGTTCCGGATGCCATCCATAGATCCCCATTTTGGTCCTGCTCGAGACCCACCACCCGATAGCCAAAAACGTCCTGATGAAACCATGTCCAGTCAGCAGCACTTTGACCTTG